>JAEVZM010000294.1 GCA_023392225.1 Pseudomonadota bacterium | reverse complement strand
CTCCGAGCCCGGTCGCGTCCGAGCCGGCGGACAAGCCCGCGCGCTCCTGTGTGGCCATCCGTCGGGATGATCTCGATGCCTTCGTCCGGAAGACGGACGAGCTGGGGGCGATCGGCTCGCCGCAGGTACTACGAATGCCTCCATCATGCCGTCCGGCCGTGGATCGCGCTCCGGGCCGCCTACGAGCGGCTCAAGCCGGGCGGACGGGTGATCCTCGCCGGCGAACCGGTGAACGACCACTGGAAAAGCTGGGGACTGCGTGTTGATAACCTGTCGGTCTACTGCATTCGGAAGTTCGGCTGGTTCGAGAGCGGCTGGTCGGTACCCTTCATCACGGGCTGCCTCCAGCGCTCGGGTTTCGCCATCGACCACTGTGGCGACGAAGGTGGCACCATCGGGTGGATCATCGTCGGAAGGAAGCCGTTGACGGCTTAACCATGGGGCACGGGATGATGGCCGATCGGCCTTCGATCCCGCCCTGTCCCTTGCGTGGCGCCGGCCCGCAGCTATAGGTTCCGGGAACGCGAAGCGCCGGGCTCGGCCGCTTGCGAAGGGGTCCGGTCGCGATTGAGGGGTCGTCGCCATGAAAGCCGTCACCACACTACTGCTAGCAGCCCTGACGCTCTCCGCTGGCGCGGCGAGCGCTGCCGAGCTTCCCGACCTCGGGGGCCGGACGGTGAAGGCGGTGACCGAGAACGCCTATACCCCGCTCAACTTCGCCGACCCCAAGACGGGTGAGGGCATCGGCTGGGAGTATGATGCCTTCAACGAGATCGCCAAGCGGCTCAACCTCAAGGTCGACTGGCACCTGTCGAGCTGGGACACCATGATCCAGGCGGTGCGCGAGGGCCAGTTCGACGTCGGCATGGATGGCATCACCATCACCGACGAGCGCAAGCAGCAGATCGACTTCTCCGAGCCCTACATGACCTCGGAGCAGTTCATGCTGGTGCGCGCCGACGAGGACCGCTTCGCCGACGCCGGAACCTTCGCCGCCGACCCCGACCTCCTCGTCGGCGCCCAGGCCGGCACCACCAACTTCTACACCGCGGTCTACGATGTGCTCGACGGCGACGAGGCCAACCCGCGCATCAAGCTGTTCGAGACGTTCGGTGCCTCGGTGCAGGCGCTCAAATCCGGCGACGTCGATCTCGTGCTGATGGATCGGACCAGCGCCGAGGGCTACATGGGCGCCTCGCCGAACGCCTTCAAGCTGGTCGGTGGGCCGCTCGGCTCGGAGGATTTCGGCTTCATCTTCACGCCCGGCTCGGACCTCGTCGCCCCGGTCAACGCGGCGCTCGAGGCCATGAAGGCGGACGGCACGCTCGACGCGCTGAACAAGAAGTGGTTCTACGAGTATCAGGCTGGCCAGTAGCGCGCCGCCGGTTGTGACGGTCGGAGTGCGGGGCCGCGCGCCATGACCGCGCCGGTCGTGGGCCGGTCGCCCATCCGCACCCGGCGCGAGATTCCCTACTGGCTGCTGGCGATCATCCTGCTCGGCGTCGTGTTCGCCTGGCTGATCGCCACCGACGGCAACTACGCGATCATCTTCAACGCGCTGCGCCGTGGCGTGCTGGTCACGCTCTGGGTGTCGTTCGTCGCCTTCGCGCTCGCCATCGCGCTCGGGCTGGTGGTCGCGCTCGGCCGGCTGTCGCGGTTCCGGGTGCTGCGCGAGGTCTCGACCTTCTATGTCGAGGTGGTGCGCGGCGTGCCGGTGCTGGTGCTCCTCTTCTACATCGCCTTCGTCGGCGCGCCGCAGCTGGTCGCCGCCTGGAACTTCGCGTTCGCCTGGTTCATCGAGCGCGGCGTCCTGCCGTCGGCCTCGGTGCGCGACTTCAGCATGGAATGGCGGGCGATCCTCGCCCTCACCATCAGCTATTCCTCCTTCCTCGCCGAGATCTTCCGCGCCGGCATCCAGGCGGTGCCGGCCGGCCAGCTCGAGGCCGCGCAGTCGCTCGGCCTCAGCCGGCGCCAGGCGATGCGGCTCGTGGTGCTGCCGCAGGCGGTGCGGGTCGTGATCCCGCCCCTCGGCAACGAGCTCGTGTCGATGATCAAGGACTCGGCGCTGGTCTCGGCACTGGGGGTGCAGGACATCACCCAGCTCGGCAAGGTCTACTCGGCCTCGACGTTCCTGTTCTTCGAGACCTACAACGTCGTCGCCTATCTCTATCTCGTCATGACCATCGGCCTGTCCCTGCTGGTGCGCGGGCTCGAGCGGCGGCTAAGGCGACGGCATTGACGGAGCCGGCTCCGTGCTCCTCGTCCGGAGGCCCAGGACGAACGGAATCGCGATCGCATAGAGGGCGACGACCGAGAGCCAGATCGCGCCGGGCCATGCCTGCCTGACGAGGAAGTAGAGGCTTGAGAAGCCGAGCGGGGCGACGATCGAGGCAAGGCTGACGGTCGAGGCGACGACGCCCTGGAACCGGCCCTGCAGGCTGTCGTCGGCCCGGCGCGTCGCCAGCGACTGCAAGGCGGGCACGCCGATGCCGCCGAGGGCGAAGACCGGCATCACAGCGAAGACCAGCCAGCCCGCCGTGGTGAACGCCATGACGACCAGCGCGGCGCTGACCCCTGCGATGCCGAGGAGGATCGCACCGGTCTCGCCGAGCAGCCTCACCGCAGGGCCGGGGAGGAGCGCCTGGGCCAGGGCCTGGCAGAGGCCGAAGGTGCCGAGCGACAGGCCGATCCAAAGGCCGTCCCAGCCGAAGGCGTCGCCGCCCCAAAGCGCCCAGCAGACGCCGTAGGCCTCGCCCGTGGCACTGAGCAGGAAGACGACGAGGATGATCGGCAGGAGGCCCTTCAGCGTGACGGCCCAGCGGAGCGGGCGCAGCGGGTTGAGTGCGGCGAGGTCGATCCGTCCTCCCTCCGGCGTCCGCGACTCGGGCAGGACGAGCAGCGCGATGAGGAAGTTGCCGCCATTGAGGACGGCCGCGACGAGGAAGGGCAGTCGCAGCCAGTGGTCGCCCAGCCCGCCGCCGAGCACCGGGCCGACGATGAAGCCCAGTCCGAACATTGCATTGAGGAGACCGAAGCGCCGGGCGCGCTGCTCCGGCGGGGTGATGTCGGTGACATAGGCGCTCGCGACCGAGACGCTGGCGCTGGTCATGCCGGCCAGGGCGCGGCCGATCAGCAGCATCCACAGCGTCGGCGCGACGGCGAGGAACAGGTAGCTGGCGACGGCACCGGCGAGCGAGACGAGGAGCACGGGGCGACGGCCGACGCGGTCGCTCAGGGCGCCCAGCACCGGCGCGAGGACGAACTGCATGGCGGCATAGAGGGCGGCCACCACGCCGACCAGGGCGGCGATGTCCGCCGTGCCGGTAACGTCCTCGAGCAGCGAGGGGAGGATCGGGAAGACCAGCCCGATGCCGACGGCATCGAGGATGGCCGTGAGGTAGATGACAATGAGAGGCGTGCTGATGCGAGGCTTGCTCATGGCGGGCTACAGCGGTAGCGCGCCGGGGGACGCCAGATGGCGCCAGGACCGGCTGCGGCCGGATCGACGTCCGGCGGGGATGTCTTGGAGACGCTGGCCTGTCCGGGGCCGCAACGGGCCGGGACGGCGTGTGCTCGGTCGTCGTGGAGAGGCGACCGCTTTTCGCGACGCGGGTCGATTACACCCGGATGCGGTCCGCTGCAAGCCTGCCGCTCGCGGCGGGGCCGTCGCAGGTGGACGGCGCGGCCTGTGGCGGGGCGTGGGAGCAGGGGCTCACGATCCGCGCGCGGACCAGAGCGCCTCGAGATCGGGGAGGGCGAGGGTCTCGCCGTTGCTACCCTCGACGCGGATGAGCGTGCCGCCGACCGGGCTGAGGTGCAGCCGACGGGCATCCTCGATGGCGCGGTCGCGAGACGTCTCGGGCGGCGAGGTGAAGGTCTCGGTCTCGCCGTTGGTGTCGCGGTCGCTCTCGAAGACGAGCACCCATTGCTCCTTCATCGGCGCGGCACTCCGGTCAGCCGACGATGAAGATGTGCAGGCGGCGCGGACCGTGGGCGCCGAGCAGCAGCTTCTGCTCGATGTCGGCCGAGCGCGACGGCCCGGTGACCATGTTGACGGTCCGCGGCATCTGGCCCTTGCCGTAGCGCTCGCGGATCGTGTCCCAGACCGTCTCGAAATCGCCGGCGATGTCGTCGGCCCGGACGACGACGAGGTGCGTCTCGGGCAGGAAGTTGAGCGTGGTCGGGTTGTCCGGGCCGGAGAGCAGCACCACCGTCCCCGTCTCGGCGATGCCGGCGGCGGCGTGGCTGAGGCCGACCGGGTCGTTGCCGTCCGAGGGGCCACGCTTGATCTCGACCTGGGTCCGCTCCCACGGCACGCCGGCGATCAGCCGGTCGTCGCCCATGCGCACGCTCGCCGGGAGGTTGTGGTCGCGCAGGAACCCGGCGACCGCCGACGGCAGGTCGTCGACATCGGCGACGTGGCTGACCGAGGCGGAGACCTTCTTGGCCATCTCGGCGAAGAGCGCGATGCGCTCGGCCTGCGGAAGCTGGCCGCGGGCCGGGATGACGCTCCGCGGCGCGCCTTCGAGCCGGGCGATGACGATCGCGCGCCGGCCGGCGTCGTGTCCGTCGACATGAAGCGACCGGCGGATCCGGCCGAGAATGGCGTCACGAGCGCTCACGCTGCGTCCTTTTCAAGAAGCTCCTTGAGCCGCGAGGGGTCGCGGTCGAGAAGGAGGAGGAGATTGGCCATGGGGCGGCTGACCACGACCTCCCCGGATTCGTACTTCTGGAAGGCCCGCGGCCCCCCGCCGAGAATCTCGCCGGCGCGGCGCTGCGACAGCTTGAGGCGCGTCCGGATGCGCCGGACCTCCTCCGCCCTGAGCCGCTCCTCGGCTTCCGCCCGGAGCTGGTCGAATGCCGCTTCGAACGCCTGGAGATCGGATGGCCCGAGAATCCCGTCGCCATCGTCCGCCGGCCACCAGCCCGGCAGGGCGAACACGCGTTCGACGCCCTTGTACTCGAGCTTCCGGTTGCGGGTGCTCCGCCGCAGGATGGCGCCGGTCTCCGGATGCACGCGGGTGTCGGCCATGGTCATCGCTCCTTGAACGAGAGAACGAAAAACTCGGTGACGGTATCGTCGGTGAACTTGAGGTAGATCGTCAGGTCGCGATCCACCGGGACGTGGTAGACATCCTGCCAGCGCCGGTGATCGGCGTTGCTGGTCATGGATTTGTAGAACATCGTTCGGTCCATCGTCTGGATCAGGCGCGCCACGTCTGCAATCTTGAAGCCCAGTTGCTTGGCGCACCGCGCGGCGACATCCGTCATTTCCAGCCGGCCCGCGTCCCCGCAAACCCGCTTGAATGCCTCAAGATCGTGCGTCGGCTTGCGCTTCTCCAATGCCTCCCAGCCCTGGCACCATTATGGTGCCAATCCCGGCCGTTTTCAATCGGCCTTCTTGCGCTTGGCCCACTGCTCCATGAAGGTCTCGCCCTCCGGGGCGGGGAAGTCGCGGTGCCTGGTCCAGCCGCCGGCGAGCGGCAGCGAGCTGAAGCGGCCGCGCCCGATGGCGCGGTTGGCGAGCGCCCGGGCGGCGATCCGCGTACCGAAGCGGTAGAGCCGCGGGTGGCGGGCGAAGAAGGCCCAGAAGCCGAGGCCGGTGCGCACCGTGGTCGGCGTCAGGTGCCGCTCGAACTCCCGGTCGCGCCAGTAGCGCATCATCTTCGGCAGCGGGATCCGCATCGGGCAGACCGCCTCGCAGCGCCCGCAGAAGGTCGAGGCATTGGGCAGGTCGCCGGCCTGGTCGACGCCGACCAGCGTCGGGGTCAGCACCGCGCCGATCGGCCCGGGATAGACCCAGCCGTAAGCGTGGCCGCCGACCGCATGGTAGACCGGGCAGTGGTTCATGCAGGCGCCGCAGCGGATGCAGCGGAGCGCATCCTGGAAGCCCGAGCCGAGCATCGCCGTCCGGCCGTTGTCGAGGAGGACGACGTGGTACTCCTCCGGCCCGTCCGGATCCCCCGGCCGGCGCGGGCCGGTCGAGAACGTCGTGTAGACCGACATGTCCTGGCCGGTCGCCGAGCGGGCAAGGACGCGGAGGATCTCGCTGACGTCGTTCAGCGTCGGCGTGATCTTCTCGATCGAGGCGATGACGATGTGGATGCGCGGCAGGATCTGCGTGAGGTCGCCATTGCCCTCGTTGGTGACGATGACCGAGGTGCCGGTCTCGGCGACGAGGAAGTTGGCGCCGGTGATGCCGACATCGGCTGCAAGGAACCGCTCGCGGAGCGCGGTGCGGGCCTCGCCGAGGAGCGAGGTCGGCTCCGAAAGGTCGCGGTCGGCCGGAAGGTGGGTGTGCTCCTTCCGGAACGTCTCCTCGACCTGGGCCTGGGTGAGGTGGACCGCCGGGGCGATGATGTGGCTCGGCCCCTCGTGGCGGAGCTGGATGATGTACTCGCCGAGGTCGGTCTCGACCGGGACGACGCCATTCTCCTCGAGATGCTCGTTGAGGCCGATCTCCTCGGCCACCATCGACTTGCCCTTGGTGACGGTGCGGGCGCCGGTCTTTCGGCAGATGTCGAGGATGATGTCGCGGGCGTTCTCCGCCGTCTCAGCGAAATGGACGTGGCCGCCGGCGGCGCGGACCTTCTCCTCGTAGGCCTCGATGTAGAGGTCGAGATGCTGGAGGGTGTGGTTCTTGATGTCGCGCGAGGCGTCGCGGAGCGCCTCGAACTCGGGCATCGCCTCGGCGGCACGGGCCCGCTTCTCGATGAAGCCGACCCGGACATGCCCCAGGGCCTGCTGGAGGTTCGGGTCCTTCAGCGCGTGCTTGGCGTTGTCCTTGAAGGTCTGGGTGTGGATTTCCATCGCGTCCTCAGCCCGTCGTCTCGCCGATGGGGGGCGTCTCGTCGGTCATGTCGGCCAGCACCTCGGCGACGTGCCGGACGTGGACCGGCTTGCCCTCGCGCTGCAACTTGCCGGCCATGTTCATGAGGCAGCCGAGGTCGCCGGCGAGGAGGGTGTCGGCGCCGCTCGCCGCGATGCAGCGGGTCTTCTCCTCGACGATGGCGTTCGAGATGTCGGGATACTTGACGCAGAACGTGCCACCGAAGCCGCAGCAGACGTCGGCATCCTTCAGCTCGCGGAGCTTGAGCCCCTCGACCGACTTGAGGAGCTGCCGCGGCTGGGCGCGGATGCCGAGCTCGCGGAGGCCCGAGCATGAGTCGTGATAGGTGACGGTGCCGTCGAACTTCGCCGCCACGGCGCGCATGCCGCGCACGTCGTGGAGGAAGCTGACCAGCTCGTGCACCTTCTCGCCGAAGGCCTCGGCGCGGCGTTTCCACTCCGGATCGTCGCCGAACAGCTCGGCATAGTGGAACTTGAGCATGCCGCCGCAGGAGCCGGACGGCGCCACGACATAGTCATAGGGCTCGAAGGCGGCGATCACCTGCCTGGCGATGGCCCGGGTGTCCTTGCGGTCGCCGGAATTGTAGGCCGGCTGGCCGCAGCAGGTCTGGGCCGCCGGCACCTCGACATCGCACCCCGACTCCTCGATCAGCTTGGCTGCGGCGAACCCGACGGTGGGACGCATGAGGTCGACGAGGCAGGTGACGAACAGTCCGACCTTCGGCCGCCGCTCGGATTCGCTCATGGGGTGGCAATCTTTCCGGGTCGAAACATTCCAGAGTTGTCGATAGCAGGCCCGGCGCGGCGTGATCAACAAGCGGCACGCCGCAGCCGGTGAAAAGTGTGGCAGAACGGCCCGGTTGCGGTGTCGCTCGGGGCCGCCTTTGGGCTATGGTGCAGTCTGGAGGAACGCCAATGAATGCCATCGTGATGCCGGCCGTCGACGAGTCGGTGCTGCCGCGCCGTGATTCGATCGTGGCCGCGCTGCGCGCCGTGGTCGGCGACGCCCATGTCATCTCCGCCGAGGACGAGCGCCGCGCCTACGAGACCGACGCGCTCACCGCTTACCGGGCGGTGCCGCTGGCCGTCGTGCTGCCGGGGTCCACGGAAGAGGTGAGCGAGGTTCTCAAGATCCTCAACCGGGAGAAGGTGAAGGTCGTGGCGCGCGGGGCAGGCACCTCGTTGTCGGGCGGGGCGCTGCCCTCGCCGGACGCGGTGGTGGTCGGCCTGTCGCGGCTCAACCGCATCCTCGACATCGACTACGAGGACCGCACCGCGCGGGTCCAGACCGGCGTCACCAACGTCAACATCACCAATGCGGTGGCCCACAAGGGCTTCTTCTACGCGCCGGATCCCTCGAGCCAGCTCGCCTGCACCATCGGCGGCAACATCGCGATGAACTCGGGCGGCGCCCACTGCCTGAAATACGGCGTCACCACCAACAACGTGCTTGGCCTCCGCATGGTGCTGATCGACGGCACCATCCTCGACATCGGCGGCGACTATCTCGACGCCCCGGGCTACGACCTCCTCGGGCTGGTGATCGGCTCGGAGGGACAACTTGGCGTCGTCACCGAGGCGACGGTGCGGATCCTGCGCGCTGCCGAGGGCGCGCGGCCGATGCTGATGGGCTTCGCCAGCGCCGAGGAGGCGGGCGCCTGCGTCGCCGCGATCATCGGCTCGGGCATCATCCCGGTGGCGCTCGAATACATGGACCGCCCGGCGATCAAGGTCTGCGAAGCCTTCGCCCATGCCGGCTACCCGCTCGACGTCGAGGCGCTGCTGATCATCGAGGTTGAGGGCTCGGAGCCCGAGATCGCCGACCTGATCGAGCGGATCAACGCCATCTCCCGGCGCTTCAACCCCACGACCACCAAGGTCTCGCGCTCGGAAGCCGAGAGTGCGGCGATCTGGAAGGGCCGGAAGTCGGCGTTCGGCGCCATGGGCCGCGTCGCCGACTACATCTGCATGGATGGCGTGATCCCGACCGGGCGGCTGCCCGAGGTGCTGCGCCGGGTCTCCGACATCTGCGCCGGCTACGGGCTGGAGGTCGCCAACATCTTCCATGCCGGCGACGGCAACCTCCATCCGCTCGTGCTCTACAACATGAACGACCCGGTAGAGCAGGAGAAGGCCGAGGCCGCGGGCGCCGATATCCTCAAGTTCTGCGTCGAGGTCGGCGGCTGCCTGACCGGCGAGCACGGCGTCGGCATCGAGAAGCGCGACCTGATGGCGATCCAGTTCGACGCGGTCGACCTCGCCGCGCAGATGCGGCTCAAGTCGGTGTTCGATCCCGATTGGCTGCTGAACCCGGCCAAGGTATTCCCGCTCGAGGGGCGCCCGGCTCCGGTCGGGCTGGGCTAGGTGGGGCGGGGCAGGGTCAGTTGGAATCACGCAGCGTTATGATGTCGTTCGGCTGGCGCGGAGGCGCAGTTCGTCATGGACAAGATCAGGATCGAGCAGCACAGCTCCATCGGCCTCCTGTGGGTGGCGGGCTGGCTGTTCACCATCGGTTACCTCGGGCTCGGCTTCTGGCAGGGCGTGCTGGCGATCGTGGTCTGGCCCTATTTCCTCGGCGTGCATTTCGCTCCGGGAGCGATCTGACGCAGCTGCAGTCCGGCGGGAGG
>JAEVZM010000174.1 GCA_023392225.1 Pseudomonadota bacterium | reverse complement strand
GGGGAGGGAGAGGACGATGACCGCGCCGACGAGCTCCGACGGGTCGGCGCCTTCGGTGCGACCGAAGAGCCACAGGAGGGCGAGGCTCGTGGCAAGGACGATCGCGTAGCCGACCAGAGTGAAGCGGAGGAACACGCCGAGGAAGGCCGCCTCGGGCTCGACCGGCACCCGGCCCCGCAGCTCCACGAAATAGACGAAGACGTGCATGATCGCGATCGAGCCGACCGCAAGGCCGATCTGGTGCCAGGGCGTCGACATGTGGACGATGCGCGGCACCTCGTCGGTGGGCGCGATGCTCAGCGACAGGAAGAGGGTGCCGACGAACATGAGGAACAGCTCGCCCGCATAGCTCGGGTCGCTCTCCCGCCGCCGCTCGGCGCCTTCGGGCTGGTCGCCGAGCTGGCTGCGCGAGAGCATCGCGCCCATGCTTGCCGGCACCACCTGGAGGGCGACCATGCCGACCAGCCCGTCCCCCGCCATGTCGGGGGTCACCAGGCCGAAGAGGGTGAGGAACACGGTCGCCACCAATGCCGCGATGCCGATGGCGACGAACGAGTCGGCGATGTGGTCGAGGCGGCTGGAGCTCTCCCTGAACCCGACATAGTGGGCGAGGCCGACGAGCAGGACCGGCGTCGCGAGCAGGAGAATCGCCAGGCGCAAGGGTGCAACGGTGTGGCCCAAAGACCACATCTCCATTGTCATCATCATAGGAATCGCGAAAATGAGGGCGCCGCCGGCGCCGCGCCCTATTCCCTTGACCAGGGAGGTTTCCGGCCAGTTCATGGCCGCTTTAATGCGCTTGGGGGCGTTTTGGATCCGTTCCGGGCGGCGGACGGCCGGCGTTCGCGAAACGTTTTATCGCCTCGACATGAGGGTCCTCGGGGCGCTAAGCTTGCGTACGGGGTAAAGGGCGGCGCGGAAGGGGCGCAGGCAAATTATGCAAGAGAGCACGAAGTACCTTCTGGACGAGACTCGCCTGCCCAGAACTTGGTACAACATCGTCGCGGACCTGCCGGTGGCGCCGCCGCCAATGCTCAACGCCGAGACCGGGAAGCCGGTCACTGCCGACGAGTTGCTCCCGCTATTCCCCGAAGCCGTCATCGAACAGGAATTCGCGACCGAGCGCGACATCGAGATCCCTGATCCGGTGCGCGACGTGTATCGCCAGTGGCGCCCGTCGCCGCTCTATCGTGCGCACCGCCTCGAGAAGGCGCTGGATACGCCGGCCCGCATCTACTTCAAGTATGAAGGCGTGTCGCCGACCGGCAGCCACAAGCCGAACACCTCGGTGGCGCAGGCCTTCTACCACAAGGAATCCGGGGTCAGCCGTCTGGCGACCGAGACCGGCGCCGGCCAGTGGGGCTCTTCGCTCGCCTTCGCCGGCAGCCTGTTCGGGCTCGAGGTCGACATCTACATGATCCGGGCCTCGTTCCAGCAGAAGCCGTATCGCCGGGCGATGATGGAGAGCTACGGAGCGCGCTGCCTCGCCTCGCCGTCGGCCGAGACCATCGTCGGGCGCTCGATGCTGGCCAAGAATCCCGAGCATCGCGGCTCGCTCGGCCTCGCCATGTCGGAGGCCGTCGAGGTCGCGCGCCGTCGTGACGACACCGGCTATGCGCTGGGCTCGGTCCTCAACCATGTCGTGCTGCACCAGACCGTGGTCGGCACCGAGGCGATCGCCCAGATGGAGATGGCCGACGACTATCCGGACATCGTCATCGGCTGCACCGGCGGCGGCGCCAACTTCGCCGGCATCTCGTTCCCGTTCATCGGCGCGCAGCTTCGCGGCGGCCGCAAGGTACGGGTCATCGGCGTCGAGCCGGGCGCCTGCCCGAGCCTCAGCCGTGGCAGCTACGCCTATGACTACGGCGACGCCGGGCACCTCCTGCCGCTGGTCAAGATGCACACCCTCGGCTCGAACTTCGTGCCGCCGGGCTTCCACTCGGCGGGCCTGCGCTACCACGGCATGGCGCCGCTGGTGAGCCAGGTGATGGACCTGGGGTTGATGGAGGCGCGCTCCTACCAGCAGTCGAAGATCTTCGAGGCGGGCATCCTGTTCGCGCGGACCGAGGGCATCCTGCCCGCGCCCGAGGCGAACCACGCGATCCGCGCCACGATCGACGAGGCGCTGCGCTGCCGCGAGGAGGGCCGCTCGCAGGTGATCCTGTTCAACCTGTGCGGTCATGGCCACTTCGACATGCAGGCCTACATGGACTATGCCGACGGCAAGCTGAAGGATCTCGACTACGACGAGGGCGAGCTCGCCCGGTCGCTGGCCGAGCTGCCGACGGCCCAGGTCGCAGCCGCGTAGCCCGCCCCACGGGCTGCGCTCGGTCCCCACGGTTTCGCCGCACATGTCCTCACAAGCGTTCGCCGCCGGCGGTTATCGCTATATCCCCGGCGTGTTCCAGTACTCGGCCGGCGTCCGCGCCGCCGAGGGATTCCGCATCGAGCGGGTGACCTTCCGCCGCCCGGTGCCGCTCAAGGCGGGGTTCGAGCGGATCGCCGGGTTTCTGAAGGAGAGTGGCCGGCCGCTCACGGCGTTCTGCGCCTGCGAGCTGCGTTCCCCCGAGCCGTTCACAGAGAGCGGCTTCCGGGCGTTCAACGAGCTCTATGTCGGCGCGCTGACCGAGTGGGGCGTGATCGCCGACGGGGTGAACCCGGTGGCGCGCAGCAACGTCTGCCCGGAGATCGCGCCGCCGGCGGAGCCATCGTTCCACGCCTTCTCGTTCACCGTGCCGGACCATGCCGGCGCGCCGACCTTCGTCATCGCCGGCAGTGGCGAGGTGCCGGAGGGGAAGGACAACTACCGCGACCATGTGGTGCGTCCCGGCGACACGACGCCGGAGGGACTGCGCGCCAAGGCCGACTACGTGCTGGCCGAGATGGAGCGGCGGATGGCCGCCCTCGACGCCGGGTGGACCGATACCACGGCGGTGCAGGCCTACACGGTGCACGACCTGCATCCGTTCCTGGCCGATTCGATCGTCGCGCGGGGTGCCGCGCCGCTCGGCCTGACCTGGCAGTTCTGCCGGCCGCCGGTGGCCGGCCTCGACTACGAGATGGACTGCCGGGGGATCAGCCTCGAGCGCGTGATCTGACACCGGGGCTCCGGCCGAAGCCGAAGCCCCGCGCCCAGCTGGAGCGGTCCAGCTAGAGCGAGATGATGTAGAAGTCGTCGTGGTCGATCGACATCTTCTTGGTCACCTCGGCGAACAGGACCTTCTTCCCGTCGTCGCCGTCAGGCGTGTAGAACACCTTGCCCTTCTTGTTGTCGTAGAGGATGCGGGTCTTCGACTTGCTGGCCTCGCTGCCGACCTCGAACTTCTTGCCACTCAGCTCGGTATTGGTGTTGCCGACGCCCTTGAAGATGCTCTTGTCGAGGAAGAACGAGTCGGTGCCCGACTTGAAATCGCCGATGGTGTCGACGTTGTTCTTCTTGTCGAGCGTGGTGCTGAAGACGAAGGCGTCCTTGCCGGCGCCGCCATAGAGGTCGTCGTTGCCCTTGCCGCCGTCGAGGTAGTCGTTGCCCCTGCCGCCGTCGAGATAGTCCTTGCCGCCATAGCCATACATCTCGTCGGCATCGGCGCCGCCGTAGAGCTGGTCGTCATAGTTCCAGCCGTTGAGCTCGTCATTGCCGTTGCCGCCGTAGAGCAGATACGACTTGTCGTTGGCGCTCGGTGACAGGTAGTCGTCGCCGTCGAGAGCATATTGGGTCTGCTGGTTGCCTTCGTACCAGTCGTTGTAGTTGTTCAGGACTTTGGTGGCCATCTCAGCCGTCTCCTTGTCAATTCGAACACATGCTCGCAGGCGACGGCCGCCAGCATGATCGTCCAGAAACCGTTGCCGCTGCGTCAGGTTCCTGACGCGGTTGCGACGATATGGGGGCGAAGATTGGCCGGAAGGTGGCCGCGGCGCAATCGGTGAACGGCGCCCCGCTCACAGGCCGGTTGCTTTGCCGGCTCCCCCTCTGCCAAACACGGGTGGTGGTGTTGCGTGCGCTTGGGGAGGCGGGGAGGGACATGGCAGAGGGCAGTGTGGACCGGAGTGATGCTCCGGCGATCATCGGCGTCGACGTCGGTACGACGTCGGTCAAGGCGGTGGCCTTCGATCCCGCCGGACGGAAGCTCGCCTCGGCCGCCCGGCCGACGCCGATGCCCCGCGTCGCGACCGGCGGCGAATACGATCCCGACACGATCTTCGACACAGTGCTGGCGATTCTCGCCGAAGTCGGCACGGCGCTCGCCGGCCGGCCGGTGGCCGGCATTGCGGCGACCAGCGTCGGCGAGAGCTATGCGCTGATCGACGAGGACGGGCGCTCGGTGGCCCCCTCGATCGCCTGGTTCGACCGGCGGACGGTGGAGGACGCGGCGGCGGTCGAGGCGGCGGTCGGCTCGGAGCGCGTCTTCGCCATCACCGGTGTCGGGGTGGAGTTCAACTTCACACTGGTCAAGCTGATGTGGATGCGCCGCAACTGGCCCGAGGCCTATGCCCGCGGCCGGCGCGTCCTGATGATGGCCGACTGGGTCGCCTATCGCCTCTCTGGCGAGGGCGCGACCGATCCGACGCTCGCCGCGCGCACCCAGTACTACGACGTCGATGCCGATGCCTGGTCGGACGAGATGCTGGCGCTGGCCGGCCGCGACGCCGGCTTTCCGATGCCGGTGCGGGTCGGCGGCACGGCGCTCGGCCCGGTGCGGGCC
>JAEVZM010000166.1 GCA_023392225.1 Pseudomonadota bacterium | reverse complement strand
GCCTCCGAGACGACGTGGTCGGGATGGACCATCGAGGGGCGGCCGCCGAACCACTCCATCGTGCCGCTGACATAGACGGTCTCGCCGACCGGAAACGTTCGAGCGAGCCACTGGTCATTGGCGTGGAAGAAGGTGAGGGCGATCTCGCCGGAGGCGTCGTGGGCGAACACCTTGTAGGGCGCCCGGCGGTTGCCGGGCGGGCGCCGCTGGTGCCGGTCGACCCGCACCGTGAGGGTCACCACCGCGCCCGCCGGCGCCAGGGCGATCTCGGGCTGGTTGCGGCGGTCGATGATCGCGGCGGGGAGATGGAACAGGAGATCGCCGACGCGCGGCGGCCCGTCCGCGTCCGCGGCGCCGACCAGCCGGCGGAGGGCCTGAGCCAGCTTGTCCCCGATCCCGTCGAGGCTCGTCACCGGCCGGAACAAGGGGTTGAGAAGCGGTGGGCGCATGGTCTTCCCCTTAGCACAGCCGGGTTATCCTTCTCGACAGGCGATCGTGTCTCCGATCACGGCGTCTGCTTCGAACTCCCCCGGGGTTTCCCCATGGCCATTGCTCCGCCATATAGTCGGGTCATCGACTGGCGCCGATTCATGGAGACGGAACCGGACATGAACCGACCAAGCAGCCTTGCCGCCATCCTTGCCCTTGCCGGCGTCCTCGCCGCCGGACCGGTGCTGGCGGCCGACAATTGCCAGAAGACCAACTTCGAGGGCTGGCTCAAGGCGGTCGGCAAGGACGCGGCCGCGCAAGGGGTGTCGCAGGCCGCGATCCAGCAGGGGCTCGGCGCTGCCAGCTTCGACCCCGCGATCGTCAAGAAGGACCGGTCGCAGGGCGTGTTCTCCCAGACCTTCCTCCAGTTCTCCGACCGGATGGTCGAGCAGTACCGGGTCAAGCAGGGGCCGGGTTACATCAAGAAGTACGCCGACACCTTCAAGCGGATCGAGCAGAAATACGGCGTGCCGCCCGAGGTGATCACCGCGTTCTGGGCGCTCGAGACCGATTTCGGCCAGGTGATGGGTGACGACCCGACGCTCGTGTCGCTCGCCACCCTCGGCTACGACTGCCGCCGGCCCGACCTGTTCCGCCCCCAGCTGATCGCCGCCCTCAAGATCATCGACCGCGGCGACCTGACCACGGCCGAGATGCGCGGGCCATGGGCGGGCGAGATGGGACAGTTCCAGTTCCTCGCCTCGCACTATCTCGACTATGGCGTCGACTTCGACGGCGACGGCAAGGTGAAGCTCAGGACGAGTACGCCGGACGCACTCGCCTCCGCCGCCAACCTCCTCGCCCAGCACGGCTGGCGCCGCGGCGAGCCCTGGCTCCAGGAAGTCAAGGTCCCGGCGGATTTCCCCTGGGAGATGGCAGACCTCCGAATCCGCCTGCCGCGCTCGGAATGGGTGGCGGCCGGCATCAAGGGGACGGGCGCGAACCTGCCGAGTGACGGGCTCGAGGCGGCGTTGCTCCTGCCCATGGGGCGGAAGGGACCAGCCTTCCTCGCCTATCCGAATTTCTACGTCTTCCTCGAATGGAACTCGTCGCTGGTCTATTCGACCAGCGCCGCCTATTTCGCGACGCGCCTCGACGGTGCGCCGAAGGTGAGCCGGGGCCAGTCGGTCGACACGCTCAGCTTCGACCAGATCAAGCAGCTCCAGACCATCCTTGCCAAGAAGGGCTACGACGTCGGCAAGATCGACGGGATCATCGGCGAGAAGACGCGCGAGGCGGTCCGCGACGTGCAGATCAAGCTCGGCCTGCCGGCGGATTCCTACCCGACCAAGGAGCTTCTGGCGAAGCTCTCCTGACGGCGACGGGCTAGGAGCGCTCGTCGATCAGGCGGAGGATCTCGCTCGCCCGGACGGCGAAGGAGTGGTTGTCGCGCACCCAGTCCGCCCATCTCCGTCGATCCTCGATCGGGATCGCCATGTCGGCGCTGGCGATCCGCGCCAGGTCCTCGGCATTTCGGAACACGTCGTAGGAGCCCTCGGGCAGGAGGCTCTCCATGCCCTCGACGTGGTCGGTGACCAGCCGCCCGCCGACCGCGAGCACGTCAAAGGCGCGGTTCGAGACGTAGCCCATCCGCGCCATGTCGGCCCAGTGGTCGCAAAGCACCATGCGGCTCGAGCCATAGAGCTCGCCAAGCACCTCGTTCGGCACGTTGATGCCCTTGAGCCGGCCGTCCTTGATGAACGGTTCCCAGCCGTCGCCGAAGACGTGAATGTCGAGATCCTGCTCGATCGACCAGCGGACCGAATCCCGGAAGATCGAGCGCGAGTTGCCGACGAACAGCAGGCGGTCGGCTCTTCTGCCGATCAGCTCCGGATCGAAGGTGAAGTGGTCGGTGTCGGTGCATTGCGGGAGGAAGGAGACCGACGCGTTGGCCCGCCCCGCCAGGCGCTGCGCGTCGGGTGCGGAGGCGACATAGACGTGGTCATAGCCGTCGAGCTCGGCGGAATCGACGTCGTCAGGATGGCTGATCAGCCACAGGATGCTGAGCTGGTTCGTCCGCGGCTTGTAGGGCAGCATGCCGCGGAGCACGATCGCGACGTCGTCGGTGTCGGCGATGGCGTTGTCCCAATCCTCGCGCAGATCGATCCGGACGGTCGCGCCCTGGCGTCGCAGGTTCCGCGCCAGGCTCTGGGCGAAGTGATAGTCGCCCCAGACGTTCCGCTCCTTCGCCGGCGCCGGGCACTTGATGCTGATCCTGCGGCGCGCCGGCTCGGATAGCAGCCCGAGTACCTGCTCTGCACGGTCGCGGTAGCTGTGCTTCTCGCGAACGATGGCCTGGAGCTGCCGGCTCCGCTCCTGGCGCTCGGCATCGTGCTCGAGCCAGTAGTTGAGCTGGCGGGTCAGCTCCCCGCGGCCCTGGTAGACCGGGAGCAGGTCGCCGAACAGCTCGCGCGCGCCGACGGCGTTGTTGGTGATGACCAGGCAGCCGGCGCCGAGCGCGTCGAGCAGGCGGCTGCTGCAACTGCCCCAATGGGCTGTGGCGCCGACACCTTCGTCGATCACCACCTTGGTCGAGGCGTACACATTCGGGATCTCGGCATAGGGCAGCGGCCCATGCGCGATCGCGGCGAGCGTGGTCGTGTCCCAGCCCTTGCCGAAGATCTTGCCGCGCCCGCGGATCGCCGGCACGTCGAGATCGAACTCGATGTCGCGCCGCACCCCCGAATGTCCGCCGGTGAAGCAATAGTCGCATTCATATGCGCTTGTGGGCGTACCCGCGGACATTGCCTTCCAGTCCGTCGCGGTCGGCATCACAGGGACGCGGCTCCCCGTCGCCTCTTCGAGATACCGTGCCGCGACCTCGGACGAGGCGACCGTCAGGTCGAACGCGTGGAGTGAGCTTCTGGTCGCCCAGCGGTCGAACCACAGCCGGATCCAGTTGACGGTGGTGATGAAGGGGTTGGTCGCCGTGGCCCGGTCCAGATCGAAGTAGGGCGACATGTTGATCAGGACGTCGATGCCGGTGAAGTCGCCCCAGTCCTCGCGCGCGATGTAGACGACATGGGCGTTCTCGATGCGCTGGATCGCCCGACCGAGCTCGAGCGCGGTCAGGTAGTCGCTGCCGTCGTCGGTGCTCGTGACCGCGAACGCGATGACCGGACGTCGACCGAACCAGAACGCCCGCCGCGACAGTGGCTCGTTGCGCACCGTCCGACGCAGCCAGCCGCCCCAGCGGGCGTTGAAGAGATCGTTGTTGCGGGTCCGGCGGCCCCGCATCGCGGTATCGGCCTCTCGGCCGTGGTGCTGGCGGTGGATGATCCTGATCTCGGGATCGATTCCCACCTGCTTGCCGAGCTCGGCCATTACCCGGAAGCAGAGATCGATGCCTTCGGGACCGTCTTCGTACCGCTCGTCGAACCCGCCGATCGCCTCGAAGTCGTCGCGGCGCATGGCGACGAACGCGGCGGTCGCCGCCGGGCGGCTGGCCCATCCGCGATCGCCGTCATCGAGATCCGGACTGGTTCGCGCTTCGAAGACGCGAAGATAGGGGCTCTCGGAGACCGGCTTGAGATACACGCCGTCGTGCTGGACGGGAAGGCGATGCTGCCAGGCGGGAGCCGAGATGTGGTCGAGCAGCCGCGCACCAAGGATGCCGATCGCATCGTCCTCCAGGCGCGCCGTGACCCGCTCCAGCACCGGATGGAGAAAGGCGAGGTCGTTGTCGGCGAAGACGAGGACACTGCCGCTCGCCTGCCGGGCACCGAAATTGCTCGAGGCGCTGAAGCTGAAATTGCCTTTGCGGGCGATGAAGCGGATGGCATGGCCGGCGGCCGCGAAGGCGTTGCACAGCGTCTCGCTCTCGTCGCGCGACTGATGGTCGACGATGATCCACTCCGCCCGGTCGAGGTCGCCCGATCTCCGGGCCGACACGAGGAGGTCGCGCAGGGCGTCATGCCCGTTGCGATTGAGGATGATGACGGAGATCTGGGTCTTCGCCGATGCCTCGGGGCTCATCGAAGGCGGCGGCGCGGGAGACCGCGGCGGGGCAGGGACCCAGACGCCGACGGGCGGCTTCATCTGCCCGGCATGTTCCTGAATGGCGTTCCGGCCGGTCGCCGGGACCACCTCGTAGCGCAACGGCTCGCCGGCCCAGAGATTGCGTGGCAGGTGGAACTGGAACCCGATCGGTCCCGTCGCGTCGTATTTCTCGGCGGCGTCGCTGCGCGAATGGACGCAACGGGTGGCGGCAACGGGATGGTCGTTGATCAGGAGGATCAGCTCCAGACCGTCAGCATTCCTCGTCCGCTCGCAGAAGGCCCAGCCGGCGACGTAGCTCACCGTGGCTGTGCCGACGCGCCCGAGGATGCGGTCTTCCGGAGCGATGAGCCCTGACGGCGCGCTCGGGTCCGGGGCCTCGATCGCCGGGGCGAGCACCAGGGGGCGAGCCACGACCTCCGCCTCGGTTCCCGCTACGCGAAGCGTCACTGGCCTGCCGACGAGGTGCTCGCGGACCGGGAATGTTCCGGAGAAGGCAGCCGCTTCGTCCGGGCCGCGATGGGCGCCCCGGTCCGCCTCGTCCGTGCGTGCGAGCATTGTGCCGATCGCGCCGTCGGCGCCCAGGACCTCGATGCGATGAACGAGGCCCGGCCGTGCCGGGTCGAGGACCCAGCCGCGTAGGCTGAGCCCGAAGTTCTCGATCGTGGCATAGTCGAGCCCGATCCGGATGCCTTCGGAGAGGTACTCCGCGGAGAGCTCTTCGCGTGGCAGGGGCCCGGGATCCTGCTTCTCGCCCACGTCGCGTTCGAGGAAGTGAACGAACGCGCCGCGGGGATCCTTCACCGCCTCGGGATGGGCCCGCATGTAGGCCGAGACGCTGAAATTGGGTCCCGGATCGCGGCCCAGCGCCAGGCCGAACTTGATGAAATCGTCGAGCGCCCGCTTCGAATCCGAGGGGGCGTCCTGGTAGCGCTGACTGTACCAGCGCGCATCGAACAGACCGGAAGACGCGATGAGTCGCCGAAGCCGCTTCGATTGCATCTTGGAGGCGGCCAACCGGGCTAGTTCCTCTTCCCGAGCGACGGCACGGCGACCGGGACTCCCACTGCGAGCACGACCGCAGGCGCTGTCTCGCGACGCTGGTACGCCGACACGATGCCGGGGCGACGGGCGGCTTCGTCCGTCTGCCGCTCAATCCCTTCGTGACGTCCGGCGCGCCCGATCTCCCGAGGACTGAAGGATAGCGGCGCGATACGCCTTTCCGCGGCGGACAAGCATCCACCCGAACCGTCACCGGTCCAAGTGCCCCGGGGGCCGCATGCAGCGATCGAAGTCCTGTTCAAAGCGACGGAATCCTGGTTTCCGACCCTTCAGCGTCGTGGCGCGGAAGGTACGCACCATTTCCGTTCGAGGCAAACCCGCCGCGGGCTCGGAGGGCGGGATTGGAAGGGGTTTCTACAGGAATGCCATGGCCCTCCCCATGAATGCGAGAGGGCACGTCCGCTTCGAAGCACGGGGACAGGCAGAGTCAGTCGATCGTCGCTTCGCTGGCGTGACGACCTCCCGCGCAGTCGCGATGAAGGGGCGCCGTGTCGCCACCGTCCGCCATTGGCGCCGGGCGCGGGCCTTGGTGACCTAACGCGGCCACGGCACCGCGCGGGGCGCCCCGAACGGGGGAGGCATTGGCGGATGGGGTGTCTTTACAGCCTAGGTCCGGCAGGGTCCGACACGGTACAGAAAACCGCAGAGTTCCTTGCATTTTCTTCGGTCTTGCGTCTGGACAAGTCCGGTAGCGTCCCATACATTCCGGGTTAGAATTGTGGGTAGGGACGTAGGCACATGGCGAGGAAGATCAATCAGCTTAGCGCCGCGCAGGTGGCGAAAGAGACGAGGCCCGGCCGATATGGCGACGGCGGTGGTCTATGGCTGCAAGTGTCGCAGTTTTGCACGAAGGCATGGATATTCCGGTTCATGCTCAACGGGCGGGCCCGGCAGATGGGGCTCGGCAGCGTCGATACGTTCTCGCTCAAGGAAGCCCGCGAGCGTGCCCGCCTTGCCCGCCAGCAACTGGCCGATGGCGTCGACCCGATCGAAGCCCGCAATGAACGAAAGGCCGCGGCCCGCGCCGAGGATTCGAAGCGCGTCACGTTCGCCGACGCTGCGGCGCTGTACATCAAGGCCCATGCGCCCGGCTGGCGCAATGCGAAGCACGCCGACCAATGGGCGAACACGCTCGACACCTACGCCAAGCCGGTGATCGGCGATTTGTCCGTCGCCGACATCGACACCGGCCATGTGATGAAGATCCTTGAGCCGATCTGGTCGGAGAAGCCGGAGACGGCAAGCCGCGTGCGGGGGCGTGTCGAGGCGGTGCTAGATTGGGCTCGCGCCAGGCACTACCGCACCGGCGACAACCCGGCCCGCTGGAAAGGCCATCTGGACCATTTGCTGCCGGCAAAGGCGAAGGTTGCGAAGGTGCGCCACATGCCAGCGCTGCCCTATGCCGAACTGCCCGCGTTCATGGGCCGGCTCGCAGACATGGAGAGCGTCTCGGCGCGTGCCCTGGAATTTACCATCCTGACGGCCGTTCGCACGAACGAGACGATCGGCGCTAGGTGGAGTGAGATCGACCTGACTACGAAGACTTGGACGATCCCGGCCGACCGCATGAAAGCGGACCGGGAACACCGCGTGCCGCTCTGCGATCGCGCCCTTGATATCCTCGCTTCGCTTCCGCGTGAGGATGGCAACGATCACGTATTCATCGGCGGCAGGAAGGGCAGGGGTCTTTCCAACATGGCGATGCTCGAGTTGCTCCGCGGAATGGACGGCGTCTCCGGCGTTACGGTCCACGGGTTCCGCAGCACCTTCCGCGATTGGGCCGCTGAGAGCACCAACTTCCCGCGCGAGATCGCCGAGGCCGCGTTGGCGCACGTTCTCAAGGACAAGACGGAGTCGGCCTATCAGCGGGGCGATCTCCTCGAAAAGCGACGGCGGCTCATGTCTGCTTGGGACGGGTATTGCACCGGGCCTGCTCGGCGCGCCGGTGTCGTTCTGCAGCTCCACGTCGGAGCTGCCTGATGGAGCCTAACATCACTGAGGCTCTAGCGGACGTAGAGTTGTTCATCGGCCGAGCCAAAGAGGCTGGGGCCTTCTCTCCGGAGTTCGCAGACAGTCTCAGGAGTTGGGCCATCGCCGAGGCAGCTCTCGGATTGACATGGGAGAACGACGACCATGTCGGGGTGCGGCTTCTGGAGATTGCGACGTCGGTAGACAAGACGCCCTGGCAGAGGGGTGCTCCGGTTAGCGCAGCTATCTTCGACGCTGACTTCATGTTGCGGGCGGCTGCAACCGCGCGCTTGAGTGACGGCGAACGGCTTCCGCCGTTGCTGGGGGACTTCGTCCACAGGGTTCTCACCGGCGTCCATCGGCAACCGGTGATCCGAGGGCGCCAGCATCCGGCCAAGAACTGGCTGCGTGATGCCGTGCTGGTAGAGGCGATCGAACGCTTGGTGGTCCAGGGACTTCGTCCAACGCGGAACCGGGCATCACGGCACAAACAGGGTGGGGGCGAGTCCGCGTGTTCGCTAGTCGTCCTGGCGCTGAGATCAGTCGGTATGGGGCACCAGTCGGAAGACGCGATCGAGAAGATCTGGAATGAAAGGGCAGAACTGCCGCCCAACCCGTTTGCTAGAAAATCTCCGAAACCAACGACCCTGCCGCCGATTGCACCGAGTGCATTCGGCCGTCGGAATTAAGTCGGCGGTCTTATCTCGGACGACCACGGGACCTCCCGCGCCTAGCCTCCGAACCTAGGCAGTGAATTGCGGCTGGCATGAACAAGGGTTCGGAGCAGGAGCGGGCAACGATTCCTCCGGCGTGCTGAGGTCGAGGCGCGCACCGGTCTGCCTCGATCGACCATCTACCAGATGATCTCTGACGGCCAGTTTCCCAAGCCAGTCCGGTTAACGCCCCGGATCGTCGGCTGGATCGAGGCAGAGATCGACGCCTGGAGCGCGGCCAAGGTGGAGGAACGCGACCATGCGCGGGCCTCCTGACGTGCGAAGGGCGCCCGGCCAGGGGCGCCCCCGCGAATTGATCGCTTTGGAACAGTCGATCAGCAGCGACCAAAACCTTACCGAAGGCCTCCGCCAACGGCAAGCGCTTCGCCTCGCGAGCTGGTGCCATATCAGCCTGCCTGTCGCCAATGTCGTCGCCGAACTGGCTTGGCCGGCCGGGAGGCAGCCATGAGCCCGCGCATCGCAGTGGTGCATTCCGTCGCGCTCTACGATGGGCAGCGCTACCTCGGCGACGTGGCCGAGCTCGCCACCGGCCAGTTTGCCGCCTACGGCCCCGATGCCGATCGCCTCGGCGTGTTCGACAAGCGGGCCGACGCGGAGCGGCTGATCCGTGCCCGCGGGCCGGCGTCGGGAGGCGGCGCCGATGGGTAAGATGGAGAAGGCGATCGAGGCGTCCCGCCCGAAGCCCGAGGATCGCGTCGACCTGCGCGTCGCCTGGGAAGTCCGCCACGCCATCCTGCGGCTCGAACTTGCCCGGAACGAACTGTGCTGGGTCTTCGATCTACTGCTCGCCGGCCACATCAACCCGGACGCGGTCATACAGGTGCTCGACGAGACCATGGACAACCTCGCCGGCCCGGGAGTGGCCGAATGAGCCGGGCGCCGACCGCCGAGGAACTGGACGCAGCGTACTACGCGGAGTCGGGGCAAGCCCCGACCCGCACCGCTCCGTTGCGCTTCCTTTCCTATGCCGAAATGGAAGCGATGCCCGAGCCGGAATGGCTGGCCGAGGGCGTGATCCAGAAGCGCAGTGCCGGCCTGATCTTCGGCAAGTCAAATAGCTTCAAAAGCTTCCTCGGCGCCGACATCGGATTGTCCGTGGAGCAGGGCATACCGTGGCACGGCGCCCGGGTGGCGCGCGGCGGCGTGTTGTTCGTCGCGACCGAGGGGGCGAACGGATTTGGCCGCCTGCGCATCCCGGCGTGGTACGACCACCATGCCGTCCCCCGTGAAGCGCGTAAGGCCTTCCTCTATCCGCAGGAGATCCGACTCGACATCGCCGAAGATGTTTCGGCGCTGATCGCTGCCATGCAAGATCGTGGGCCGTTCGTGCTGGCGGTCCTCGACATCTTCGGCGGCACGATGGCCGGCTCCGAAATCGAGGACAAGACGGCGCGCGCGTGGGTGCACGGTATCCAGCGCATCATGCGCGAGACGGGAGCGGCGACGCTCACCATCGCGCATACCGGCTGGCAGGATGACACCCGCGCCCGGATGCATACCCACTTCTGGGGCAGCTTCGACTCCCGACTGCGCGTCGAGGGCGACAAGGACGCCTTGACCTGTACGCTCACGGTCGAGCGCCACAAGGACGCCGATAGCGCCGGGCAATGGGGCTTCCGGATGGCGGCCGCGGGCGCAAGCCTGGTGCCGGAGCTCGACGGCACCGTGAAGCCGTCCAAAACGCGCAACCTCACCGTAAAGCAGCGGATCGCGCTGGATGCCCTCGACGACGCCCTCGTCGCCTTTGGCGCCGTCAAGCAGGGTCCGGACTGGCCCTCCTGCAAGGTGGTGCTCGTCGAGAAGTGGCGCGAAGCCGCCTACCGCCACGGCATCACCGATAGCGACAAGCCCGATAGCCGCAAGAAGGCATTCCAACTCCAGCGCGACGCGCTCATGGGCAAGGGCGTTGTCCGCATCTTCGATGAGCATGTCTGGAGGTGCTTCGAATGAGCGGCGCCGGCACAGACGGGAAGCGGGAAGTGTCTATAGACACACTTCCCGTTCCTTCCCGTTTCGGCTGCGACCGGGAATGCCGGGAAATTTCCCGTTTCTTCCCGTTCCTTCCCGCTTTGGAAATCACCGTCTCCAGCGTCGGTATTTACGAACAGACCCACGCGCAATCCGAGGCTTTTTCTCATCGTAAGCAAAACTGTCGGCGCCGTCGGTTTTGCTCGCACCTCGTCATTTCCACCACCCTGCCACCGTTTTTTCTCGGCGCCCGATCAGCCGATTTTCCCGAGCATGATTCCCGGACCTTCCAATCGTTCTGGACGGGAACGTTTGCGCGGGGGTGGGGGGTGTGACGGAGCAGATATCCGCCGAACGCCTCGGGATTGTTTGACTTTCGTAGGCGCGCTGCTATTCTACCCACAAGCAGACCCACAGATAATG
>JAEVZM010000145.1 GCA_023392225.1 Pseudomonadota bacterium | reverse complement strand
GCATCGCGGCGCCGGTAGCCATGGACGTGACCGTCGCCGCCGACCGGCAGCGTGCGGTCGACGCTGCGGCCGGGCTCGGCGGGCTGCACGTGCTCGTCAACATCGCCGGGATCATTGCGCCCGAGCTGCCGGAGGACGTCACCGCCGCGGCCTGGCAGAGGGTGTTCGCCGTCAATGTCGAGGGCCTGTTCTTCTGCTGCCAGGCGGCGCTGCCGGCGATGCGCGCGCAAGGCTTCGGCCGGATCATCAACTTCTCCTCGACCGGCGCCAAGGTCGGGACCCCGGCGCTGATCAGCTACAACGCCAGCAAGGCCGCGGTGCTCGCCATCACCCGAGGCCTTGCCGCCCAGTTCGGCCGCGAGGGCATCACCGCCAATTCGGTCCTCCCGGGCATCGTCGACACCGCGATGTGGGAGACGATCAATGCCGAGGTCGGGCCGATGGTCGGCTTCGCCCCCGGCACGATGATGCAGGACCGCATCGCCCGCATTCCGGTGGGCCGGGCAGGCGTGCCCGACGACGTCGCCGCGGTGGTCGCCTTCCTCGCCTCGGACGGCGCGGGCTACGTCAACGGCCAGTCGATCAATGTCTGCGGCGGGCTGCTGATGAGCTGACGCCGCGCTGCGAGAAGATACTGAACGCAAGGAGAAAATCACTGCCATGACCGGCTCCGACACGACTTTCGACGCTGCCGATGTTGCCCGCATGATGGCGCGCTGCGAGGTCATCGATCTTGCGCCGCTGCTCGTCCCCAACATGGTCAAGTGGCCGACCCACCCGGACCTCGCCATCATCGACGACGCCCGGACCCATGCCGAGGATGGCTATTTCCTGCAGACGCTGATCATCCCGGAGCATGTCGGCTGCCACGTCGACGCGCCGTCCCATGCGCACGCCCATCTCGCCGACCGGACGATCGACAAGTACCCCGCCGACTGCATCATCGGGCCGGCCAAGAAGGTCGACGTCTCCGACCTCGACCTCGAGCCCGGCGACCTCCTCACCCTCGCCCAGTACCAGGCGGCGGCCGAGCGCGCCGGCATCACGATCGAGAAGGGCGACATCGCGCTCGTCCAGTTCGGCTGGGACAAGAACCTGCCCGGCGGCAGCGCCGGCCGCGACCGCAACTGGTGGGGCCGCAACAACCCGGGCATGGACGAGGACCTCTGCCGCTTCTTCTCCGAGCGCGGCGTCAAGGCGGTCGGCACCGACACCGTCTCCGCCGACCTCGGCCAGAAGGACAACGTGATGGTCGCCGACTACGGCCACCGCACCTACTTCCTGCCGCGCGACATCCTGATCATCGAGGGCCTGCTCGACCTCGCCAAGGCGCCGGCAGCCTTCTACTTCGTGGCCCTGCCGCTCAAGATCCGCGGCGGCTCCGGCTCGCCGCTTCGTCCGGTGGCGATCGTCGCCCGCGGCTGAGCGGACGCCCCTCCCCCCGACCGTTTCCCCTCATTGCGATAGGGTGACCAAGGTGATATCACAGCATCAATCAGAATGTGCGAATAGCACCATTCGAGACGGAGACGGCCACCAGAAGCCGTCCGTGGCGGGGTGAGGAACGTGACCGTGGAAAAGACAGGCCTCGCCGGAATCTGGCATGGGCGGAACGACCTGCGGGTCGAGCCGCAGGTGGTCGGCGCCGCGCGGCCCGGCCGGGCGATCGTGCGCATGCTGGCCAGCGGCGTGTGCGGGTCGGACGTGCATGCCGTCCATGGCGACTTCAACCTCTGGACCCCGCCGGTCATCCTCGGCCACGAGGGCGTCGGCATCGTCGAGGATCTCGGCGAGGGCATCGCCCCGGCCGCGGTCGGCCAGCTGGTCGCGGTGTGCCCCAGCGTCTCCTGCGGCGTCTGCTACCACTGCCGCGAGGGCGAGGAGCTGCTCTGCTCGCATCGCTCGGCCCATCTCGGCGCCTTCGCCGACTATGCCGACGTGCCGCTCGCCGCGCTCTATCCGCTGCCCGAGGGCGTCTCCTGGCGCGCCGGCATCTTCACCGAGCCGCTGTCCGCAGCGCTGCACGCCATCACCCTCGCCGACATCAAGCCGGGCGAGTGGGTCGGCGTCGTCGGCGGCGGCGCCGTCGGCATGCTGCTCCTCCAGCTCGCCCACCAGAGCGGTGCCAACGTGCTCCTCTCCGAACCCGAGCCGCAGCGCCGCGAGATCGCGAAGCGCCTCGGCGCCGAGGTGGTGGTCGACCCGCGCTCCGACGACGTGGTCAAGGCCGCGTTCGAGGCGACCGGCGGCATCGGCATGGACCGGGTGGTCGAGGCGGTGGGTCGCCCCGCCACCGTCCAGCAGGCGATGCAGATGACCCGCCGCGGCGGCACCGTGGTGGTGATGGGCGTCGCCGACCGGACCTCGGAGATCCCGATCCGGCCGTACGACCTCTACGAGCGCCAGCTCACGCTTCGCGGCTCCTTCATCCGCAATTTCGACTTCCAGCGCGCCGTTCGCCTGCTCGGCCGCCTCGAGCTCGAGAGCCTGGTGACGGCGGAGTTCGGGCTCGAGCAGCTCAACGAGGCGATCGATACCGTTGCGGCCGGCAAGGGCCTCAAGACCGTGGTGGTCACCTCCGCCCTCAAGCGCCAAGGCCAGCCCGAGGCCGCCCTGGCCTCATGAAGAACGCGGTCCGCCCCCCCGCCGAGGAAACCGGCGCCGATGCGTCGTCGCGCGAAGGGGCGGCGCAGCTCCGCTACAACTCCGCTCCCGAGCGCCGGGAGCGGATCCTCGATGTGGTCAAGGAGACCGGCTACTCCTCCGTCTCCGAGCTGGGCGAGCGCTTCGGCGTCTCCGAGATGACCGTGCGCCGCGACCTCGGCCGTCTCGAGGAGCTGGGGCTGGTGCGGGTGGTCCACGGCGGCGTCAGCGCCGTCACCGACCTTGAGGGGCCGATCGCGTTCCAGTTCCGCACCCGCCACCACACCGCGGCGAAGCGCGCAATCGGCGCCCATGCGGCAGCGATGATCGAGCCCAATGCGGTGATCGGGCTCGACGCCGGCACCACCGTGCTCGAGCTCGCCCGCCGGCTGCCCCCCGGCCAGAACCTCACCGCCGTCACCCATTCCCTGCCGACGATGAGCGCTGTGGCGCGCCGCGACGGCGTGCGCCTGATCGGCCTCGCCGGCACCTACGAGCCGGGCATCCAGGCCTTCGCCGGGCAGATGGCGACGACGGCGCTGGCCCAGCTCCGCATCCAGACCATGTTCCTCGCCACGTCCTCGATCCGCGACGGCGCGATGTGGGCGACGACCAGCCACGACGTCGAGATGAAGCAGGCCCTGATGCGCGCCGCCGACAAGGTGGTGCTGCTCACCGACTCCTCGAAGTTCGAGTACTCGGCGCTGATGATGGTGGCCCCGCTCGCCGCCGTGACGACTCTCATCACCGACGACGACATATCGGACGCCGCCGCGCGTGCGGTCACCGAGGCCGGGATCGCGCTCGTCACCGTCCCCGTCGTCCCCGGCGAGAACGGAGAGCCCTGATGGCCGCGGCAACCGGAAATCTCTCGCTCCTCGGCGGGCTGCGCGACACCATCTCGCAGCGGCCGGCGCTCAACCGCGCCCTGCCGGCGATCGTCAGCCTGGTCATCCTGCTCGCCGTCGCCGGCGCGCTCATCCCCTCGTTCCTCCTGCCGGAGCGGCTGCTCCTCCTCGGCCAGCAGGTCGCCCCGCTCGCCCTCGTCGCCCTCGGCCAGACGCTGGTGGTGCTGATCGGCGGCATCGACCTCTCGGTCGGCTCGGTGCTCACCTTCAGCCTGGTGCTCGGCGCCGGCATCGCCCGCGGCAGCAACGAGCTGCTCCCGCTCGCCATCCTCGTCTGCCTCGGCGCCGGCGCCGTCATCGGCACCGTCAATGGCCTCCTCGTCACCCGCCTCCGCCTGCCCGCGCTGATCTCGACGCTGGCCACCGCGGTGATGGTCGACGGCGCGGCCTGGGTCTACACCAACGGCGCCCCCAACGGCTCGATGCCGGAGCTGCTGCAGTACGCCGCCAACGGCAAGCTCGGCATCGTGCCGGTGGCCGACATCATCGTTGCCCTGGTCTTCGTCGCGGTGCTTGTGCTGCTCACCCGGACCGTCTTCGGCCGCCGCCTCTATGCGGTCGGCGCCAACCCGCGCACGGCGCGGCTGACCGGCATCCGGGTCGAGGGCATCACGGTCATCGCCTACATGCTGTGCGGCGTGCTCGCCGCCGGCGCCGGGCTGATGCTGGGCGGCTACATCGCGGTCGGCTCGCTGAAGGCGGGCGAGGCCTATGTGCTCAACTCGCTGGCGGTGGTGCTGATCGGCGGCACCAGCCTGTCGGGCGGCGAAGGCGGCGTCATCGGCACCATCATCGGCGTGGCGATCCTCGCCGTGCTGACCGCCCTGCTCATCCAGCTCGGGGTGCCGATCGCGCTCCGCTCGGTGCTCTTGGCGATCATCGTCGTGGTCGGTGCGATCCTCCAGGGGCGACGCATGGCGACGTGAGGAATCCCGCCCTGGGCGGACGCGGAGGAGAGCGGCTCGCCCCGGGCGTGATGCAGTGGACTTGAGACCGAACCGTTCAGAACAGAAAGGGAGGGAACTTCCCCATGACCAGCGACAACAAGCGTTACACGGTGACCCGTCGGGCGATGATGGGCGTTGCAGCCGCGGCCGTCGCCACCGCGTTCCTGGCCGGCGGTGCCGTCCAGGCGGCGGACAAGCAGCCGCCGTTCATCATCGGCGTCTCGAATGACTCGGTCGCCAACCCGTTCCGGGTGCAGATGATCAACGAGATCCAGTACTACGCCAGCCAGCATCCCGAGCTGATCAAGGAGCTGATCGTCCTCAATGCCGGCGAGGACACCAACAAGCAGATCTCCGACGTCCAGGACCTGATCTCGCGCGGCGTCGACGCCATCGTGCTGTCGCCGCACTCCAACACCGCCTTCACCTCGGTGCTCAAGGACGCCAAGGAATACGGCATCCCGGTCGCCACCTATAACAACAACATCACCGAGGGCACCGACCTCGTCGTCGGCCAGGTCACCCCGCCGTTCAAGGCGTGGCAGAAGCAGACCACCCAGTGGCTCGCCGACGCCATGGGCGGCAAGGGCAACGTCATCGCGCTCCGCGGCATCGCCGGCACCCCGGTCGATGGCGACGAGTGGGACGGCGCCATGGAGGTGCTCGCCAACTATCCCGACATCAAGGTGATCTGCACCGAGTACGCCAACTGGGACTACGGCGCGGCCAAGACCGCGGTCCAGAACTGCCTCGCCAACCACCCGGAAGTGAACGGCATCCTGTCGGTGGGTGACGCCATGACCTGGGCGGCCGGCGAAGTGATGGCCAACATGGGCTACGACATCACCAAGATCCCGATGATCGGCATCGGCGGTGGCAACGGCGCCCTGAAGTGGTGGGCCGCCAATCCGGACGTCCAGGCCTACATGATCGGCGACCGCACCGACGTCGCGGTGTTCGCCACCCAGTACGTGCTGAACGCGCTCGAGGGCAAGGCCGGCGAAGCGGTCGAGATCCCGACCGCGGTCATCACCTCCGACACCCTCAAGGACTTCGTGCAGCCGGACCTGCCCGACAACGTCTGGCTGGTCGGCACGCAGCTGCCGCCGGAGGAGCTGAAGAAGCAGGCGACCCGCTAGGGGCCGCTCCGCAACCTCTCCCAAGACGGAACCATGAGCAGCACCCTGCCCACCGCCAAGAAAAACACTGCCGCAGCCGATCCAGCGGGATCTGTGCCGGGCAAGGGTCCTGCGGGTTCCGCCGCGTCGGGGGGCGGGCCGGCCCGGGCGGGGGGGCC
>JAEVZM010000095.1 GCA_023392225.1 Pseudomonadota bacterium | reverse complement strand
GCCGACGGCCGGTCACGACAAGATCAAGGACTTCAAGTCGGGACACGACCACATCGGTCTCAACGACTACGCCGATATCCTCCCGTCCGGCTATCTCGCCAAGGCCAACTTCCATGTCGGCACCGAGGCGAAGACGGCCGACCAGGTGGTCATCTACGACAAGAAGGACGGCAAGATCTTCTACGACGCCGACGGCAGCGGTGCGGGGGAACAGTTCCTGCTCGCCACGGTCAAGGCCGGCACCAAGATCCACGCCGACGACTTCTTCGTCGGAGGCGGGCTCATGATGATCTAACAGCGAGCCAGCCGCACGGGACGGGCCCCCGCCCGTCCCGTCGTTCCCTCTCCGTCCTGCGAGCAACCGCGGGTGCGCCCCGGCTCCCATTTGGGAGCGGTGACGGTGACGCCTGGAGCGGTTAACTAGGGAGGGCTCCGGGCAAGCTCCGGCGCGCGGAGGGCGGAAGCGGAACGGGGGACGCGCGAGGCGATGGCGCATATTCAGGATTATCTGGCCGCGCATCCGGGGTTGGAGACGGGATTCTGGGTCCTGGTCCTCCTCGTCGCCGCCCTGGTCGTCTTCGGCGTCGTCCGGCTGGTGGTCCTCTACATCGCGCGCCGGCTCGCGGCCGGTGCCCGCTATGCGACCGAGCGCGACATCCTCGAGGCCGGCATCATCTCGCGGCTTGCCGCGGTCGTGCCGGGCATCGTCGTCGCCGTGCTCATCGGCTACGTCCCGGGCGTCAGCCACGCGGTGGCGCGCAGCGTCGAGCACGCCGCCACCGCCTTCATCGTCTTCGCGCTGGCCTGGGCGGCGGCGGCGGCCTGCCGGCTGCTCGGCCGAATCTGGCAGCGCCGGCTCGGCACCCGCCGGACCGTCACCGGCTTCGTCCAGATCGCCCAGATCGTGATCTATGTGGTGGCGGTGGTGCTGATCATCGCGATCCTGGTCAATCGCTCGCCGATGATCCTGATCTCGAGCCTCGGCGCCCTGACCGCGGTCCTCGTGCTGGTTTTCAAGGACACGCTCCTGTCGCTGGTCGCCTCGGTCGAGATCGCCTCGACGGATTTCGTGCGGGTCGGCGACTGGATCGAGATGCCGTCGATGAATGCCAACGGCACCGTCGAGGACTTCTCGCTCTATACGGTCAAGGTGCGCAACTTCGACAATACCTATGCCAACTTCCCGACCCAGGCGGTCGTCTCCCAGCCCTACAAGAACTGGCGCGGCATGACCGAGTCGGGCGGGCGGCGGATCAAGCGCTCGATCCCGCTCGACCAGCGCACGGTGCGGTTCCTCAGCGAGGAGGACCTCGCCCGGTTCGCGAAGCTCCCCGGGGTGGCGGACTACCTCGCGCAACACCACGGCGGCGCGGCGGCGGTGGACGGCAAGGCACCGGACGGCAAGCCGGCGGGCGACAGGGATGCGGACGAGCGCCTGCCGCTCACCAACGCGACGCTGTTCCGCGCCCATGTGCTGCACGCGTTGACCGCCAACCCCATGATCCGCAAGGACATGACGCTGATGGTGCGGCACCTCGAGCCGGGGCCGTTCGGACTGCCGCTCCAGGTCTACTGCTTCACCGCGACCACGAACTGGGTCGCCTACGAGGGCATCCAGGCCGACATCTTCGACCAGCTGCTGGCCATCCTGCCGCAGTTCGAGCTCGCCGTGTTCCAGTCGATCGAGGTCGGCGCGCCCGGCGCCCCCAGTGCCCCTGGCGTTCCGGCATAAGGGGCGCGCGGGGGGCGCTCAGTCGAAGAGGCCGAAGCGCTCCCACTGCTGGCGGGGGATGGCATCGCCGAGGCTGAAGCTGAAGCTCTTCACGCGCAGGTGCTCGGCATCGGCGGTGCACTCGAACGAGAACCGGAACCACTTGCCGTCGCTGCGGACGGCGCCTTCCCCCTTGGCGGTGTTTCCGGTGATGGTCGCGGCGGACAGCGCATCGATCATGGCGCGGTCGGGATGGAGCGTGCCCGGGCCGTTCTCGATCTGCTTCATCGATTCGAGGTCGCAGGTCTGGATCAGGCGGGTGTCGGGATCGAGGTCCCCGAGGTCGAGGGCGAAGGCGGATTGGCCCGGGAGCAGCAGCAATCCTGCCAGAAACGCAGCGCGTACGATCATCCGGTCCCCACTTCCAAGGCGCAGCGAAATCCCCGAGCCGGCGCGATGCTATGGCGACCGGGTCGAGCGGATCAAGCCCTGGGGAACGGCCCGGGGTGTTCCGGTGAAAGGCGGGAAGGGGGCGCCGGCAAGCGCGCACGAATTGCGGCTCGCCCGCCGCACATCGAAAGGCACCCGGTCGTGCGCCGGCCCTTGCGCCGCGATTTAACTGCCTTAGGTCATGGCGAGGGATGGTAGAATGTCGGCTGCGGACTGGATCAAATCCGTTCGCGGCACGACGACAGGATCCGCCCATGACGAACAATGCCGAGATCACGTGCGTGCAGAAGCTGATCAGGAACGACCCCTATGATCGCATCACGCATGTCGGCGGGAACGACGGCGGGTCCTGGAGCCTGACGCTGGGAGACGCCATCGAGAAGATCGAGCGCGGCGAGTGGAATTTCTTCGTCGGTCGACAGGGCAGGGACTCCGTCTGGGTCGAGATCGCCGTCAGCCGCGCCGGCAGGAAGTATCTCAAGACCAGCGCAGATCGTGACGTGCCGATCACGCTCCTGCACCTGCCGACATGCGCGCGAGGCAAGACGTAAGGAGTGATGTTGAGCACCGTCGAGCAGATTCGATCAGGACGCAAGCTACTGGGTTGGTCCCAGGAGCAACTGGCGGAAGCCGCCGGGATCGCCCCCACGATTGCGGCGCGCGCCGAGACGCGCGGCGTCTCGGAGGCATTGACCGCTCAGCTCCTCTCGGCGCTCGTCCGGGCGGGCGTCAGCTTCGAGCCGGACGGCGGCGTGTCCCTCGCCAAGCAGCGCTAGCGGTTCGCGCTCACTCCATCCCGACCATGCGCAGCGCGACGGCAAGGGCCTGAAGCAGGGCGGCGGTGCCGGCGATCGCGCATGCGGCACCGTGCCAGACGGATTGCAGGCGGACGGCGTTGCCGAGCTGCTGTGCGGCAGTCCCGTTGCCGCCCAACCCGATGACGCGCCGGCGCGGCATCAGCGCCACCCAGGACGATACCCACCAGCATATGGCCGCAGCCGTTCCGAGCCCGACGATGGCCCATGGGAGATAGGCGACCGCTCTCATGTATGTCCCCTCCTGATGCGCCGCGGACGCGCGGTGGCGCTCACAGGCAGCGCAGGAACGCTGCCGCGGTCCGCCCGGACCGGCCATCCGTGACGATGTCGTAGATCATTCTCTGGCCTTTGATCAGCCCCGCAGCCCCGACTGTTCGACCGCCGAGATGTGCACGTAGACATCCGTGCCGTCGGCATCATTCTCGATGAAACCGAAGCCGCAAGCGTGATCGAAGAACCGTACAGTTCCCACGTTTTTCAACGCCTGAGAGCCCCTTCAGCATGAAAAAACACCGAGCGATTTCGGTATCGATCAGCTCAAGGCAGAGATCACGGCGATGTGCTGAATGTGTGGCGCGCCAAAGAAAAATATCCGCAAAAAATCGCTTGGAACTATTGAATAATGGCTCCATCATCAATATGTAGAGATGCGTCGATCTTGTCGATGAATCTTGTTTCCGCGCTGAGCGCACCGACGATTTTCCTTAGCAATATCGAGCATTACGCCGCTCGGCACGACGCCGGGTGGTGATCGCATTTGCGCATTGGAAGGGAAAATCCCATGAGCGACGGTACCGTAAAGTTCTTCAACACCACCAAGGGTTTCGGCTTCATCGAGCAGAGCAATGGCGAGCCGGATGTGTTCGTCCACGTGTCTGCGGTCGAACGCTCCGGAATGACGTCGCTGCGCGAGGGCCAGAAGGTGACGTTCGACGTCGTCACCGACCCGCGCAACGGCAAGTCTGCCGCGGACAACCTCCGCGCAGCGTGAAGGAACGGCGCCTCTGGCCCTTGACCACGGATGTACTGGCACTGGCCATCGAGGCGCTAGGAGGAGGTCGGGCTTGCCCGGCCTTCTTTGTTTTCAGCTCGCGAAAGGAGAGAGTGATGAGACACCGGTCTGCAGAAGCCGCATTCAAGCCCAAGCTGTCGCGCATCGAGAGCCGGCAGGATGCGACGACACGGGCGGCATGGACCATCATTGCGACTGAGTCGGCTGCGGTGGATGCGAAGACCGAGCGTCTTCGCGCGGCGCGTCTGGCCCAGGAGGCGAACGCTCCGCCCGTCCTGCCCAAGGCAAAGCGGGCGCGCCGCGCCGGCTAGAGCCGGTTCGCGCCCCCGGCCAAGACGGGCACGCCGCATCTTCGGAAGCGGCGCCCCAGAACGTCAAAAAGCCGCGTGGTCCGTCGGGACC
>JAEVZM010000052.1 GCA_023392225.1 Pseudomonadota bacterium | reverse complement strand
GGGCCGAGGCCGTCGAGCTCGGACAGCGCGCCGTCGCGTTCTACGAGGAATGGTACGAGGACAGCGACCGCGTCGTGCGCGTCCTCGAGCGTCTCCTCGAGATCGACCCGGAGGACACCTGGGCGTTCGATCGCCTGAAGCTGATCTTCGACTCGAAGGAGCGCTGGGACGATCTCTTCGCGCTCTACGACCGCGCCGCGGCCTCGGCCGACAAGGACCGCAAGTTCGAGCTCCTCGAGGAAGCAGCGCAGATCGCGAAGGACTTCGCCAACCACGCGCGGCGCGCGATCCGTTACTTCGAGCAGCTCCTCGAGCTCCGCCCCGGCAACGTGCGGCTCACGTCGGCCCTCGAGCGCCTGTACGAGCGGCACGGTTGCCACCGCGAGCTCATCACGCTCCGCGGCGTACGTCTCCTCACGCTCCCGCGCGAGGAGGCGCAACGAGAGCGCGCGCGCATCGCGGCCTTGTGGCTCGACGAGCTCAACGACACCTCGAGCGCGATCATCGTCATCGAGGACATCGTCGCGAACCAAGACGGAACCGAGAGCGTCGAGACGAGCGACCCCGCGATCGACGTCACTGGGCTCCTCGAGCGCGTACTGGCGACCGCGCCGCGAACGGCGGACATCCGCGAGACGGTCCCACCGCCCTCCGACGGCCGGCGTGACTCGTACTTCCCGATGGCGAACAAGCGCGGTCTGGTTCGCCAGCGCGCGGCGGCTCTCTTGAAGGAGCGCTACAACGCTCCCGGCAAGGAGGCCGATCTCGCCCGCGTGCTCGAGGTCGAGCTCGAGGTAGTCAAGAGCGCGAAGGAGCGCATCCGGCGCCACCAGCGGATCGCCGGCCTCTACTTGCAGCTCGGCAACGACGAGGCGGCGCTCGAGCACTTCGTCCAGCTCGTGTTCCTCGAGCCCGAGGTCGGCTCGCACCGCCAGGAGCTCGCGTCGATCGCCGCGCGGATCGCCCGCTTCGATCGCCTCGCCGAGGTGCTCGTCTCCGCGGCCGACGACCGCCACGACGACGCCCTGAAGATCGAGCTCCTGATGAGCGCCGGCGACGTCACCGCCGAGAAGATCGGGGACATCGAGCGCGCGATCGAGCTGTTCTTCCGGATCCTCGCGATCTCTCCGATCGCCGACGACGCGCTCCTCGAGGCCTGCCGCCACGTCGAGCCGCTCCTCGAGAAGGCCGATCGCCGTGGCGATCGCCTGGACGTCCTCGAGCGCCTCGCGATCCTCGAGCAGGCCCCCGAGGTGAAGTGGCACGTCCTCGGCGAGGCCGCGCGCCTCGCGATGGGCCTCGACGAGAACGACCGCGCCATCTGGGCGTGGGAGAGACGCCTCGAGGCGAAGCCCGGTGACCCCGAAGCGCTCGACGGCCTCGCCTCCCTCTTCGAGAAGGCGCAGCGCTGGCGTCCGCTCATCGACACGCTGAACAAGCGAGCGCAGCGAGACGACCGCGATGCGGAGCAGCGGCGCGCCGATCGCGTCCGCGTCGCCCAGATCCTCAGCGAGAAGCTCGACGCGACCGAGGAGGCGATCGACACCTGGCGCGACGTCGAGGCGACGTTCGGGCACTCCGAGGACGGAACGCGCTCGCTCGCGGGCCTCTACCGACTGACGAAGCGCTGGGCCGAGCTCGCCGAGCTCCTCGGCGGAGCGGCGGCCCGCGCCACGACCACCGCCGACAAGGCCGAGACGCTCCGTGAGCTCGGCGACGTCCAGCGCGAGCAGCTCGACGAGATCGCCCTCGCGATCGCCAGCTACGAGCAATCGCTCATGACCGAACCGCGGACCGAGGGATCCCGCTCCGGCCTTCGCGCGCTCATCAAGAGGTCGGAGCACCGAGCCGAGGTCGTCCGCGTCCTGCTCGCCGCCTACGTGGCGGCCGACGACTGGAAGCTCATCCTCGACATCACCGAGCATCGGCTCAGCGCGACGGAGGAGACGCCGGCGCAGATCGCCATCCTCATGGAGGCAGCGCGCATCTCCGAGGACCGCGCGGACGACGCCGAGGCGGCGTTCACGCTCGTCCGGCGCGCGCTCCTGCTCGACCCGAGCCAGGAGACCACCGTCGCGGAGATCTTCAGGCTCGCCGAGAAGACACGCGCCTGGCGTCCCCTCGCCGACGCGCTCCGCGAGTGCATCGACGGCAAGGACGACCTCGCCTGGGCGCGCGCCCTGCGCTTCCGCATGGGGGCGGTGCTCGAGACACATCTCGACGAGGCACGCGCGGCGCTCGACGCCTACGTCCACGTCGGCAACCAGGATCCGGGCGCTCTCGAGTCGGCCAAGGCCGTCATCCGCGTCGCCGGAAAGACCTCCCGCTGGGACGCCGCGGCCCGGGCGCTCGTCGAGGCAACGCGCACGCGCGACGTGGTCGAGCAGAGCCTCGTCGACGCCGTGGAAGAAGCTGCCCTCGCAGCAATGGGATGGGACGCGATCACGTTCGTGCTCGCCTCGCTGATCCACGACGGCGGCGGACTGGCGCCCGGCCTCGCGCGTGATCTCGAGGCTGCGATCGCGGTCTGGCACCGTGACCGGCGCGGTGATCCCGACGCGGCCGAGGCCGCGTACGCACGCGCGCTGTCGCATGATCCCACGAACGCGCCGCTCCTCGCCGAGCTCGCGAAGCTCCAGCGACGCGCGCGCGGACGACCGCTCGTCGACAGCCTCCTCCGGCTCTCGCAGACCACGGGCGGCGACCTCGATCTGCTCGGCGAGGCCGCCGACGTCGCGGTCAACAGCGTCGGCGATCGCGCGCTCGCGAAGTCGATCTTCGATCGCCTGCTCAAGCTCGCCGCGGAGCGCTGGCTCGGCGCGACCGAGCCGAACGTCCTCACCAGTGGTACGCCGCAGGCTCCGGAGACCTACGTCGATCGCGCGACGCGCGAGCTCGTGCGCATCCACGGCGACGACGGCGATCACGACAAGGTCGTCCAGCTCCTGACGGACACCGCGCACCTCCCCTGGAAGACCGAGAAGGCGCGCGCGCTCCGTCACGAGGCCGCGCGCGTCGCGGTCGAGAAGCTCGGCGCGGCGGATCGCGCGATCGCGATCTACCTCGCGCTCATCGAGGAGGACCCGCACGACGCCGAGGCCGTGTCCCGCGTCGTCGCGCTCTACGAGGCCGGCGGCCGGCGAACCGAGCTGCTCGAGCTGAAGCGCCGGCTCGTCGGGACGGCGCGCGAGGTCGACGATCGCCTTCGGCTCCGGATCGAGATCGCCGCGTTGGAAGACGGGCAGGACGCCGTCGACCGCGCGGTCGAGGCGCTCCGCGAGAACCTCGGCGAGTCGTCGCGTCACGACGCGACGGTGAAGATGCGGGCGTCGATCTTCCAGCGCGAGCGCAGGATCGAAGAGCTCGAGGCACTCCTCGCCTCGCAGGCCCAGCTCGGCGAGGACGCCGGAGACAAGGCTCTGAGCGCGGACTTCTTCTGGCGCGCGGCCGAGGTCGCCGAGCTCCAGATGAAGGATCCAAGGCGCGCCATCGCGCACCTCCGGCGCGTGGTCGCGCTCGAGGAGCGCACGCCGGCGTACGATGCGCTCGCGCGGCTGTCGACCGACACGAAGTCCTTCGACGACGCCGCGGGCTTCCTCGATCGTCTGCGCGAGCTGACCGACGGTCCGGCGCGCGCCGCGGTCACCCTCCGCCTCGCCGACGCGCTCGTCTCCGCGAACCGCAAGCCCGAGGCTCGCGAGCGCCTCGAGTCGGAGATCGGCCGCGATCCCGAGGCCGACAGCGTCCGCGTGCGCCTCGCCGAGACCTACCGCGCCGCGCAGGACTGGCCGGAGCTCGCGGCGCTCCTCACAGAAGGAGCGCACTACGCGCCGGACAAGGCGACGCGCCTCTCGCGCCTCCGCGAGGCCGCGGAGCTCCATCGCGTGCGGACGGGAGAGCCCGAGAAGGCGATCCCGCTGCTCGAACAGGCGTCCGATCTCTCACCCGACGAGAACGCGGTGAAGCTCGCGCTCGCCGACGCGTTCGGCGCGGCAGGCCGCTTCGACGAGGCGCGCGCCCTCCTCCGGACCCTCGTCGAGGCGTTCGGCGGGCGCCGCCCGAAGGAGCGCGCCCCCGTTCACTACCATCTCGCGCGGCTCGATCTCGCCGTGGGCGATCGCGCCCGCGCGCTCGTCGAGCTCGACGCTGCGACGCGCATCGATCCGGCCAACCCGGAGATCCTCCAGGCCCTCGCCGAGCTCGCGCGCGACGACGGACAGCTCGAGCGCGC
>JAEVZM010000022.1 GCA_023392225.1 Pseudomonadota bacterium | reverse complement strand
CCGCGCTCGATGGCGCCGATGGCGACGCTCTTGCCGGCATAGGTGGCGTGCACCGGGTCGGCATTGGCGGGGATGCCGGCGCCGCGCAGCAGCACCGGCTGGCCCCGCAGCAGACGCGGTAGGTCGTTCCGCGGGATCGCCACCTCGGGCAGCGCGGTCAGCGCCATGCCGATCGGCATCAGGAAGCGGTCGAGATCGGGGGCGGGGCCTTCCTCGCGCGCGGTGATCAGCGCCGCGACCGGAATCATGTTGGTGTCGTCGAACGGGCCGACCGAGAGCCGGCGGAGCGCCGAGACATGGCCGCGGGTGCCGAGCTTGTGGGCAAGGTCGCGGGCGAGCGAGCGGACATAGGTGCCCTTGCCGCACTCGGCCTCGATCACCGTGTGGTCGGCGTCGGGCATGTCGACCACGGCGAGGCTCGAGATGGTCACCGGCCGCTCGGCGAGCTCCACCTGCTCGCCCTCGCGGGCGAGGTCGTAGGCGCGCTCGCCGGCGATCTTGATCGCCGAGAAGATCGGCGGCCGCTGCATGATCTCGCCGACGAAGGCCGGCAGCGCCGCCTCGATCGCGGCGCGGTCCGGGCGGATGTCCGAGGTGGCGATCACGGTGCCGTCGGCATCGTCGGAATCGGTGTCGGCGCCCCAGTGGATGGTGAAGCGGTAGCGCTTGGCGCCGTCCTGGACGAAGGGCACCGTCTTGGTGGCGTCGCCCAGCGCGATCGGCAGCACGCCGGAGGCGAGCGGATCGAGCGTGCCGGCATGGCCGACCTTCTGGGCGTCGAACAGGCGCTTCACCGAAGCGACGACGGCGGTCGAGGTCTGGCCGACGGCCTTGTCGATGCAGAGCCAGCCGGAAATGTCGCGGCCTTTCGGCTTACGTCGGGACATGCGGTTCCTTCATGTGCGGAGTTTGCGCGCGGTTTATGCTGCCGCAGGCGATTGAGCAACAGGTGATGGACCGAGAAGGCATGCCCCCGTTGACGCTGCGGGCCGTCGCCGCATAATCCAGTCGGCTCACAGGGCAGCACATTCATGTACCAGGCGACGACGCGCGCAATCCGGGTAACGGTCGAACCGACCTTCGTCGATGCGGAATCCTCACCCGACGAAGGGCAGTATTTCTGGGCCTATCGGATCGAGATCGCCAATCTCGGCGAGGAGGTCGTGCAGCTTCGCGCCCGCCACTGGCGGATCACCGATGCCAATGGCCGCACCGAGGAGGTGCAGGGCGCGGGCGTCGTCGGCAAGCAGCCGGTGCTGAAGCCGGGGGAGAAGTTCTCCTATACGAGCGGCTGCCCGCTCACGACCACCTCCGGGATCATGGTCGGCACCTATGAGATGGAGAACGACAAGGGCGAGGCGTTCTCGATCGACATCCCGGCCTTCTCGCTCGACCTGCCCGACATCCGGAAGACGCTCAACTGAGCCCCGCCATGCCGCCCGACGAGGCGCGCCGGGGGCGGGTTCTCCAGCGTTTCGGCGTCGGGCCGGCGGCGCTGATCGCCGTGGGCGGCGAGTCCTTCGTCTACGGGCTCGACGCGGCCCGCGTCCTGCGCGTCCTCCGCCAACCGCAGGACCCGGCGACGCTCCGCCGGAAGCAGGCCTTCCTTGCCAGCCTCGATGGCCGGCTGCCGTTCGCCACCCCCGTGATCGAGGTCATCGACCCCGAGGGAGGCTGGACGGTCGAGCGCCGCATCCCGGGGGAGTCGCTGCTGACCCGGCTCCGCCGGCTCGCCGGGCGCGAGCGCGCGACCGCGCTGGCATCCTATGCCGAAGCGGTCGACGCGATTGCGACCGTCACCTTTCCCGACCGGCCCTATGGCCAGATCCTTGCCGAGCCGGCGGTGACCGCGCCGACCTGGCACGACTATCTCGAGGCCGGGCTCGACGGCTTCATCGCCCTCAACGGCGCGACCATCGCCGCGCTCCACGGCGACGTCGAAGCGCTCCGGGCGCGGGCGCTACGCCTCCTTCCCGGCGTCGCCGTGCGGCCCGTCAAGGCGCTGGTGCATGGCGATTACTTCCCCGGCAACGTGATGATGGACGATGCGCTCGCGGTCACCGGACTGATCGACTTCAGCGCCTGGACCACGGTCGGCGACCCGGTCTACGACGCGGTCGGCGCGGTGCTCTTCCTCGAGATGATGGCGGAGGCGCGGGCGGAGGACGTGGCGCTCGTCCGGGGCGTGGTCGGCGACCGCCACGGCACCGCGCTCGACCGGGCGATGTCGTTCTATCGGGCCTACTTCGCCTTCGCCATGGCCGATCCCGCCAATGCCGTCGGTCCGTACCCCCTGCTGTGGCCCTGGGCGCGAGCCAATCTCGCCGCGCTCGCCGCCGGGCAACTCGGGGTATGAACGTGATATCCTTCGCGCGACGAGTCGGACGGCGTTGACTTGTGATTCCTGATGAATTACGAAATCATTCAGTCCTAACTCGAAGAGCCCTATGAGCGTTGCCGTCCGCACCACGCCCGAGGAGACCCGAGCCCGCATCGTCGCGGTGGCGGAGGGTCTGTTCCGGCGGCTCGGCTTTGCAAAGACCACGGTCGCCGACATCGCGGGCGAGGCAGGCATGTCGCCCGCCAACGTCTACCGTTTCTTCCCGTCCAAGCATGCCATCGTTGAAGTGATCTGCAAGCACTGCCTCGGCGAGATCGACGAGGCGGCCTGGTCCGCGGCCCGCGCCAAGGGCAGCGTCACCGACCGGCTCGACCGCCTGTTCCAAGGCATCATCCGCTACCACAAGGAGAACTTCATCGCCGAGGAGCGGCTCCACGATATCGTCATGGTGGCGGTCGAGGAGAACTGGCAGTCGATCCTGTCGCACAAGCAGACGCTGCGGAACGCGATCGAGCTGATCCTCCGCGACGGCATCGACAGCGGCGAGCTCGACCCGGTCGATCCGCGCGAGACGGCGGGGATGCTGATGCGCGCCATGATCGGGTTCTGCCACCCGGTGCTCCTCGCCCGCGCCATCGCCGACGGCGAGGAGCCCGAGCGGGAAGGCACCGCGCAGCTGAAGTTCCTGCTGAAGGCGATTCTCCGGCGCTCCTGACGCTTCCTGTCAGCGGCCCGGGGCACATCCATGCCCAGAAAATGAACAAAGTCGAATATCGTCAGTCGTAAGCCGACAATCGATAGTGGAGACAAGGCGATGATCAGGATCCGACAGGTGCTCCTCGCGACGCTTGCCGCGGCCGGGCTCGCCGCCTGCCAGGCCGAGACCGCCCCGGCCGAGCGGCCGTCGCGGCCAGTCCAGGTCGAGAGCGTGGTGATCGCCGACGATGCGGTCGCCCGCGATTTCGTCGGCGTCGTCGCGCCGCGCACCGAAACCGATCTCGGCTTCCGCATCGGCGGCTTGTTGGTCGAGCGGCCGGTGGGGGGCGGCGACGGGGTGCGGGCCGGCGAGCGGGTCGCGCGGCTCGATGCCGAGGACCTCACCCTCCAGCTCGAGAGCGCCGAGGCGGAGTTCGCGGCCGCGACCTCGAGCCTCGCCCAGGCCAGCGCCGATCTAGCGCGCTACGAGACGCTGAAGGAGGGCGGCCACGCCACCACCGCCGATCTCGACCGCAAGACGCTCGCCCGCGACGAGGCCTCGGCGCGGCTCGAGCGCGCCACCCGCAACCTCGACCTCGCCCGCCGCCAGGTAGGCTATGCTGAGCTCCGCGCCGATGTCGACGGCGTCGTCACCGCCACCAGCGCCGAGCCGGGCCAGGTGGTCGCCGTCGGCCAGCCGGTCGCGACCCTCGCCCATCTCGACGGCAAGGATGTGGTTGTGGCGCTGCCCGAGGACTGGTTCGGCGACGCCGCCGGCGCCCACGCGACGGTGAGCCTCTGGGCCGAGGGCGGACGGGTGCTCGATGCCCATCTCCGCGAGCTGTCGCCCGACGCCGATGCCGCGACCCGCACCTACCGCGCCCGCTTCGCCATCGACGATGCCGATCAGGCCGTCGCCTTCGGCATGACCGCGACGGTGACCCTCACCCGGCCCGGCACGGGGCCGGTGGCGCGCCTGCCGCTCGCCGCCCTGTTCGACACCGGCAAGGGCCCCACGGTCTACGTCGTCGGCGAGACCGGGCATCTCGCCCTCCGGCCGGTCGAGGTCGCCGCCTTCAATGCCGAGACCGCGGTCGTCACCCGCGGCGTCGCCGACGGCGATCGGGTGGTGACCCTCGGCGTCCAGAAGCTCCAGGACGGCGAGCACGTGCGCGTCGTCGAGCGGCCCTGAGCGGCCGGGGAGGGCACCATCATGCAGCGCTTCAACCTCTCGGCCTGGGCGATTACCCACCAGCCGCTGGTGCTGTTCATGATCATCCTGCTCGCCGGGGCCGGGCTCTATGCCTACCTCAATCTCGGCCGGGCGGAGGACCCCTCGTTCACCATCAAGACGATGGTGGTGAACGCCGCCTGGCCGGGAGCGACCGCCGCCGAGATGGAGGAGCAGGTCGCCGATCCGATCGAGAAGAAGCTCCAGGAGCTGCCCTATCTCGACCGCATCGAGAGCTATTCGCGGCCTGGCATCACCTTCATCCGCGTCAACCTCCGCGATTCCACCCCGCCGGGGGAGGTCCGCGACCTCTGGTACGAGGTGCGCAAGAAAGTCGCCGACATGCGCGGCAGCCTGCCGGCCGGCATCGTCGGCCCGGGCTTCAACGACGAGTTCGGCGACGTCTACTCGGCGCTCTACATGCTCTCGGCCGACGGCATGAGCCTCGCCGACCTCGAGGACGTGGCGGAGGACATCCGCCAGCAGCTCCTCAAGGTTGACGACGTCAACAAGGTCGACGTCATCGGCGCCCAGCCGGAGCGCATCTATATCGAGTTCAGCCACGCCAAGCTCGCCACGCTCGGCGTCGCCCCGGCGCAGATCTTCGAGAGCGTCGCCCGCCAGAACGCGGTGGTGCCGGGCGGCTCGGTCGACACCGCCGCCGACCGCATCGGCATCCGGATCAGTGGCGCCTTCAAGGGGGTCGAAGCCATCGCCGCGGTGCCGGTCGAGGCCAATGGCCGGACCTTCCGCCTCGGCGACATCGCCACCGTCAGCCTCGGCTACGAGGACCCGGCGTCGTTCCTGCTCCGCGAGGGCGGCCGCCCCGCGGTCGGCATCGGCGTGTCGATGGAGGATGGCGCCAACATCATCACCCTCGGCGAGCATCTCGACGCGGCGATGGACGCGATCCTCGCCGAGCTGCCGGTCGGCATCGACGTGGTGCAGATCGCCGACCAGCCGCACATCGTCGACGAGTCGGTGTCGGAGTTCTTCCAGGTCTTCGTCGAGGCGCTGGTGATCGTCCTGGTGGTGAGCTTCCTCTCGCTCGGCCTCCGCACCGGCCTCGTCGTGGCGCTGTCGGTGCCGCTGGTGCTCGCCATCGTGTTCATCGTCATGTACGCCTCGGGCCTCGTCCTCCACCGCATCACCCTCGGCGCGCTGATCATCGCCCTCGGCCTCCTCGTCGACGACGCGATCATCGCCATCGAGATGATGGTGGTGAAGATGGAGGAGGGCTGGGACCGCGCCCGAGCCGCAACCTTCGCCTGGACCTCGACCGCCTTCCCGATGCTCACCGGCACGCTGGTCACCGCCGCCGGCTTCCTGCCGGTCGGCTTCGCCCGCTCGAGCTCGGGCGAGTATGCCGGCGGCATCTTCTGGGTGGTCGGGCTGGCGCTGATCGCCTCCTGGGTGGTGGCGGTGATGTTCACGCCCTATCTCGGCCTCAAGCTCCTGCCGGACTTCCGGAAGAAGCACGGAGCGGCCCACGCCCATGGTGATGGCCAGGGGCTCTACGACACCCGGCTCTATCGCGCCCTCCGGGCGGTGATCGCCTGGTGCATATCGCGGCGGAAGACGGTGGTGGCCGCGACTCTGGCGATGTTCGTCGTCGCGCTCGCCGGTTTCGGCCTCGTCCAGCAACAGTTCTTCCCGACCTCGACCCGGACCGAGCTGTTCTTCCAGCTCCGCCTGCCCGAGGGCTCGGCGATCGGGGCCACCGACGTCGTCGCCAAGGAGGCCGAGGCGCTGCTCGATGGCGACCCCGACATCACCGGCTTCACCACCTATGTCGGGCAGGGCTCGGTCCGCTTCTGGCTCGGGCTCAACCCGGTCCTGCCCAATGCCAACTTCGCCGAGATCGTCATCGTCACCCGCGACCTCGAGGCCCGCGAGCGGGTCAAGGCGCGGCTCGACCAGGTGATCGCCGACGGCGCCGTCGCCGCGGCGCGGGCGCGCGTCGACCGCTTCGTGTTCGGCCCGCCGGTCGGCTTCCCGGTCCCGTTCCGGATCGTCGGTCCCGCTCCGCGCGTGGTCCGCGACATCGCGGCGCGCGGGCGCGACG
>JAEVZM010000679.1 GCA_023392225.1 Pseudomonadota bacterium | reverse complement strand
CCATGAAGCCGAGCAGATGGCGCAGGTGCGGCTCCTGGAAGTCGATGGCCTGCGCCGGTCCCTCGCTGTACATCCCGCCGCGCGACACGATCGCGAGCGCCCGCTTGCCGGTCATCAGCCCCTTCGGACCCGCCTCGCTGTAGCTGAAGGTGACGCCGGCCCGGAGCACGTAGTCGAACCACGCCTTGAGCGTCGTGGTGATGCCGAAATTGTACATCGGCGCGCCGATCACCACCGTGTCGGCAGCACGCAGCTCGTCGACCAGCGTCTCGGACAGCGCCAGCGCCCGGGCCTGGGCGGCGTTGCCGGCCTCGCCGGTGCGCAGCGCCTGCGCCGAGTCGGCATCGAGATGGGGAATGTGGTCGGCACCGAGGTCACGGACGATGACCCGGGCCTTGGGGTCGCTGGCGAGGAGGCGATCGAGCGCGAAGCCGACGAGCTGGCTCGACGCGGATTCGCTGGCGAGGGCACTGCTGGTGAGTACAAGGATGGTAGACATCTCTGGTGGTTCCCCGAACGTTGGTGAATTGGTCGGGTCCAATTTGGAGGTGCTTGCGGCGGAACGGAACGGCTGCCATATGCACATCACTGTTGCCTGGATAGGAACGCTGCCATGAACGAGATCGATGACATGCGCGCCTTCGTCGAGGTGGTGGAGAGCGGCGGCTTCAGCCGTGCCGCCAAGCGCCTCGGCCTGTCCAAGTCGATCGTCAGCCGCCGCATCGCGCGGCTTGAGGAGCAGCTCGGCGCGCGCCTCCTCAGCCGCACCACCCGCGGCATCAGCCCGACCGAGGCTGGCGCCGACTTCAAGGCGCGGAGCGAGCGCATCCTCGCCGAGCTCGACGAGGCGCGCGAGGCGATGGCCCATCACCGCGGCGACGTGGTCGGCCGGCTGCGGCTGGCGGCACCGATGGGCTTCGGCGCCAGGCATGTCGCGCCGCTCCTCGCTATGCTCGCCGAGCGCCACCCGCGGCTCGAGATCGACCTCGCCCTGAGCGACCGCAAGGTCGACCTCGTCGCCGAAGGCTTCGACGCTGCGATCCGCATCGGCACGCCGGAGGATTCCTCGCTCGTCGCCCGCCGGATCACCGAGGTCTACGCCGCGCTCGTCGCCAGCCCCGACTACGTCGCCGAACATGGCGAGCCGAAGACCCCGGAAGAGTTGGCCCGGCATCAGTGCCTGATCTATTCGGGGACGGCGAATGCGGACTGGACCTTCACGGCCGGCAAGCGGACGGTCTCGGTCCGTCCCCGTGGGCGGCTTCGCGCCGACAGCGGCGAGGCGATCCTCGAATGGGCGATCGCCGGTCGCGGCATCGCTGCCCTGCCGGTCTTCCTCCTCGGCGATGCGCTCGAGCGGAAACTGCTCGTCCCGGTGCTGAGCGGCCATCGCCTGCCGGACGGTGCGCTCTACGTCCTGCGCCCGCCCGGTGCCAATGTCCCGGGCAAGGTCCGGGCGCTGATCGACGCGATGGTGGAGCGCTTCGGCGGCGAGCCCGTCTGGGACCACTGCATGATGGCCGCGCGCGAGGCCGCCGAGGCGGAGGCCGCCCGCGTCGCGGCTTGAATGCCCTGACTACGGAGAGGGCTTGGCACGTCCCCGCGGGCGCGGCATGAGTGCCGGTCTCGCCATCTCCCGCGCAGGATCCACGCATGACCGTCGTCGATGAAGCCGCCCGCCCCGTTCCGCCCCTCGTCTTAGGCCACGGCCCGGTCGAGCTCGAGGTCTTCCTCGAGCCGACCTGCCCGTTCTCGGGCCGCGCCTTCGGCAAGCTGCCGGCGCTGGTAGAGGCGGTCGGCGTCGACCACCTGACCGTCCGCATCCGCTTCCTGTCGCAGCCGTGGCATCTCTATTCGGGCGTCATCACCCGCGGCATCCTTGCCGCCAGCGCGGCAATCGGGGCCGAGGCCGGCCTCGCCGTCATGGCCGGCATCTATGCCGACCGCGACGCCTTCGAGTTCGACGACCACTGCCGCGGCACCAACATGGACCGCACGCCGCGCGACATCCTCGCCGCGGTCTCGGCGCTCGCCGGCCGCGACCTCACCGAGGCGTTCTGCTGGAAGACGGTCGACCGCGCGCTCCGCTGGAACGTCCGCTACGGCCGCCAGATGGGCGTGCACGAGTCGCCGAGCTTCGCCATCGAGCGGATGGTCGAGCCGAAGATGTCCTCCGGGCAGTCGGTCGAGGAATGGGCGGACCGTCTCCGTCCCCACCTCGCCCGCGGCTGACCCCCGCGCCACAGTGGGCGGACGCCGGACCGGTCGCCCGGCGCCCGTCCTCGCGGCGCCCGCGAACTCTCGTCAGTCCTGGAAGTCGATGTGCCGGGCCGACATCCAGCCCTCCGAGCGCAGGTACTCGACGTGGCACCAGTTGCCCTCGCACCGGGTCACCGTGAACGGCACGTTGGGCCAGGCGAGGCAGATCGGCTCGTGGTTGACGCCGGGACCGGAGCGGATGTTGACGAACAGGCCGTCGGTCGTCGCCGTGGTGTCGGCAAGGGCCGGCGCGGCGAGGCCGGCCACCGCTGCCGCTGCCGCTGCGATCATCATGGAACGGATCATCGGATCTCCTCCTCGATCAGCCCCCGCTTCCGTCGATGCGGCGCCGGCACGCATCGCCCGACCCGATCCTCCCCCGGGGGGACGGGCGACCGCCTGAAGTCGCGCCATTGCCGCGATATGGAGCGCCGATCCTGCCTGTCGAGGGCCGGTGAAGCGATCAGCCGGTCTCGGTGGTCATGATGACGAAGTCCTCCGCCGTGCGGGTCTCCTCGCCGAGCGGCTGGTCGACGGTCACCATCACGGTGCCGGGATGCATCCGCGTCCGGATCGCCTCGATCACCGTGTGGTCGCCGCGGATGCGCTGGATCGTCGAAAGGTCGGCGGAGTCGACGTCGCCCCCCACCGCGTGGCCAAAGCCGAGCGTGTGCCAGTGGAGCTGGCCGTCGGTATCGTTGACCTCTGACAGGATGAAGACGTGGTGGCCGAGCGGGTCGGTTGGGTCGGCGATGGTCGCCGCCCCCTCGGCGACGATGGCGCCGTTGTCGAGGACCATGATCTTCTGGTCGGCGCTCGAGACGAGGATCGCCGTCGCTGGCACCGCCGGCGCGGCTTCGGGCGCCGGCGGCGGCGCCTCGGCCTCGGCGGGCTCGGTGGCGGCCGCGTCGCGCGGATCGATGTGCGGCTCGGGCACGTCGGCCGAAGCGACGGCAGCGGTGCCGTGGTTCACCTGGGCGGCCGGCGTCGCCGAGGCGGGGGTGCTGGCCTTGGTGGCGGGGACCTGGGCGAACTCCGCCTCGGCGTCGGCCGTCAGCACCTGTCCGGGATGGACGACATCGGCCGGCGCGGACTTGGCGTTGGCGACGATCACCGGCGTGCCGAGATGGGTGATGCCGAACAGCTTGGCGGAGAAGTCGGTGGGCAGGCGCACGCAGCCGTGCGAGGCCGGATAGCCGGGAAGGTTGCCGGCGTGGAGCGCCACCCCCTGCCAGGTCAGCCGCTCCATGTTCGGCATCGGCGCGTTGTTGTAGGTGCTGGAGTGGTGGTCCTTGTCCTTCTGGAGGATGGTGAACACCCCCGTCGGCGTCTCGTGGCCGGGCTTGCCAGTCGAGCAGGTCGAAACCGCGATCTCCACGCC
>JAEVZM010000516.1 GCA_023392225.1 Pseudomonadota bacterium | reverse complement strand
GGATGGCACGGAACGCGGCGCCGTTGACCTCGCCGTCGCGCTCGAGGAAACGGACCAGCGAGCGCACCCCGGCAATGCCGCGGGCGACGGTGCGCGAGCCGACGCCGTCTTCGCGGCGCGCGGCGAGGAAGGCGCGGATGTCGCCGACGCGGAGCTCGGCGAGGTCGGCGAGCCGGGGTGGCCCGCCGAGATGAACCGTGAGGAATCGGAGGAACTGCTCGACGTCGCGCGAATAGGCCTCGACCGTCTTCGCCGCGAGCCGGCGCTCGGCGCCGAGATGGCGCCGCCAGCGCTCGACCGCCAGGAGGAGGTCCGGCCGGGCGCAGACGAGGGGCGTGTCGCGATCCGCTCTCATGGTGCCACTCTGACCCGCCGAAGGTTGCCACCCGGTTGACGGGAGACTTGGCCCGGCGTGCGGTCTTGGCAAGCCCCCGGAAGATATGGTCCCTTCGCGCGAATCCTGGTCCGGAAGGGGAAGTGCATGCTGAGCAACATCGAGATCGCCCGCGCGGCGAAGCCCAAGCCGATCGTCGAGGTGGCCCGGGCACTCGGCATCGCCGACCAGGCGATCTACAACTACGGCCCCTACAAGGCCAAGATCGACCTCCGCTGGCTCGAGCGCCTCGAGCGCCCCAACGGCAGGCTGGTGCTGGTCACCGCCGTCACCCCGACCACCGCCGGCGAAGGTAAGACGACCACCACCGTCGGCCTCGGCGACGCGCTCAACCGCATCGGCCGGAAGGCGGTGATCTGCCTCCGCGAGCCCTCGCTCGGCCCCTGCTTCGGCATGAAGGGCGGCGCCGCCGGCGGCGGCTACGCGCAGGTCATCCCGATGGAGGACATCAACCTCCACTTCACCGGCGATTTCGCCGCCATCGCCGCGGCCAACAACCTGCTCGCGGCCATGGTCGACAACCACATCTACTGGGGCAACGCGCTCGAGATCGACCAGCGCCGCGTCACCTGGCGGCGGGTGGTCGACATGAACGACCGGGCGCTCCGCGCGATCGTCTCCTCGCTCGGCGGTCCCGCCAACGGCTTCCCCCGCGAGGACGGCTTCGACATCGTCGTCGCCTCGGAGGTGATGGCGATCTTCTGCCTCGCATCCGACCTCGACGACCTGGTCGAGCGCCTCGGCCGGATCGTCGTCGCCGAGACCCGCGACCGGAGGCCCGTGACGGCCCGCGACCTCGACGCCAGCGGGGCGATGTCGGTGCTGCTCAAGGATGCGCTGTCGCCGAACCTCGTCCAGACCATCGAGGGCAGCCCGGCCTTCGTCCATGGCGGCCCGTTCGCCAATATCGCCCACGGCTGCAACTCCGTGGTGGCGACCCGCGCCGGGCTGAAGCTCGGCGACTTCGTCGTCACCGAGGCCGGCTTCGGGGCCGACCTTGGCGGCGAGAAGTTCATGGACATCAAGTGCCGCATGGCCGGCCTCGCGCCCGATGCGGCAGTGATCGTCGCCACGGTCCGGGCGCTCAAGATGCATGGCGGCGTCGCGAGGGACGATCTCGGCAGCGAGGACGTCGCCGCGGTGAAGCGCGGCGCGGTCAACCTCGTCCGCCACATCCGCAACGTGAAGCGCTACGGCGTACCGGTGGTGGTCGGCATCAACCGGTTCGGCCCCGACACCGTGGCCGAGCTCGAGGCGGTCGTCGAGGCGGCGCGGGCCGAGGGCGTCGCGGCCTTCGTCTGCACGCATTTCGCCGAGGGCTCGAAAGGCGCGGAGGCGCTCGCCCGCCACGTCGTGGAGCTCGCAGAATCCGGCGCCGCGCAGTTCGCGCCGCTCTATCCCGATGACATGCCGCTGTTCGAGAAGATCGAGACCATCGCGAAGGAGCTCTACGGCGCCGCCGAGGTGACCGCCGACATGGCGGTCCGCGACCAGCTCGCGCGCTACGAGGCGGCCGGCTACGGGCACTTCCCGGTGTGCATGGCGAAGACCCAGTATTCGTTCTCGACCGACCCGAACCTCAAGGGCGCGCCTTCGGGGCATGTGCTCAACGTGCGCGAGGTGCGGCTCTCCGCCGGCGCCGGCTTCATCGTCGCCATCTGCGGGGAGATCATGACCATGCCCGGCCTGCCGCGCGTGCCGGCGGCCAACGCCATCCACCTCGACGCCGAGGGCAACGTGGTCGGCCTGTTCTAGGACCTCGGAGCACCACGAGGCACCGCCTCGATCAAGGCGCGCTCCATCGGCGGCGACATGGCGCCCTCAGGACGGCAGCGCCGCGTCGTAGTCCTTCCGCGCTGCCTTGATCGGAGCGTGGTGGTCCACCGCCCAGGAGGCGAGCATCTCGAGGCGGCCGCGGAGCGAGCGACCGAGGTCGGTGAGCGCGTATTCGACCTGCGGCGGATTGGTCGGGAACACCGTCCGCGACACGAGGCCATCGCGCTCGAGATGACGGAGCGTCACGGCCAGCATGCGCTGCGACACGTCGCCGATGGCGCGCTTGAGCGCGTTGAAGCGGTAGGGCCCTTGCTCGCCGAGCAACAGGATGACGAGAACGCTCCACTGGTCGCCGATCCGGTCGAGCACGTCGCGGACCGGGCAGGCTTCCGCGGCGCCGGACCCGCGGGAGACCTGCCAGGCGGAGAGGTGCCGGTCGTCGGTTTCGGGCGTGGGCTGCATGGCGGTTACCTCGGTGACACCAGGTGTGCGGCAGATGCGTTCTTCACAAACTAGCCTAGTTCTCGCATCTAGTCACTATTCGTAACCGTCACAAGGAATGCCGCCATGTCCCAGCCCGTCCTTCTCGTCACCGGCGCCTCCGGCCATCTCGGCCGCCGCGTCACCGAGCTCCTCCTCGAGAAGAAGGCCGGCACCGTCATCGCCGGCACCCGCGACCCTGCCAAGGTCGCCGATCTCGTCGAGAAGGGCGCCGAGGCGCGGGTCGTCGACTTCGACAAGCCCGAGACGCTGGCTGCGGCCTTCAAGGGCGTGGACCGGTTGCTCATCGTCTCGACCGACGCGCTTGCCGTCCGCACCGGTCAGCAGCGCCGCGCGGTCGAGGCAGCGGCCGCTGCCGGCGTGAAGCACGTCGTCTACACGTCCTCGCCGGCACCGAAGCCGTGGCCGGAAAACGCGGTGCTCAACTCGCACTACTGGACCGAGCACGCGCTTGCGGAGAGCGGCATGGGCTGGACCGCGCTCCGCAACAACATCTATGCCGAGATCATCCTGATGGCGCTCGGCAACGCCCTCAAGAGCGGCCAGCTCTTCACCGCGACCGGCGGTGCCGGGCGGAGCTACATCACCCGCGAGGACTGCGCACAGGCTGCCGCCGGCGCACTGACCGACGGCTTCGAGGGCCAGCGCATCCTGGAGGTCTCCGGTCCCGCTCCGGTGACGCAGGATCAGATCGCAGCCTGGGCGAGCGAGATCGCCGGCAAGACCGTGACCCACGTCCCGGTGCCGCCGGATGCACTCCGCAAGGGCCTGACCGACGCCGGGCTGCCGCCGATCTATGCCGAGGTGCTCACCGGCTTCGACGTCGACGCCTCCGAGGGGATGCACGCGAGCGTGACGTCGGTCGTAAAGGACCTTTCCGGTCGCGAGCCGACGTCGGTGAAGGACTTCCTCGCCGCCAATGCCGAGGCCATCCGGGCGATGGCCTGAGGAGACCGCCGCGCCGTAGCGCGCCTGCCGGGTGGGGTAGCAGGTGCAGCGCTACGGCGCGACCGTCGGGGGGCGCGGCGCCTAGATTCGGCCCGTCGGG
>JAEVZM010000501.1 GCA_023392225.1 Pseudomonadota bacterium | reverse complement strand
GAACAGCCGCGCCAATGGGCCGCCGCGGCCCGGGCGATCCTGGGCGAGCTCGTGCGCCAGCCGGTCGAGGCGCGCCGCGACGGAGCGCTGCGCCGGGTCCGGCGTTACCGCGCCGTCGGCAACCAGCGCCTCATACTGCGCGGTGACCGGGCCGACCTCGCCGGTGATGTCACCCGAGTCGGCCGGCATGAGCGAAACGCAGCGCGAGGCCTAGCGATAGAAGGAAACGGGACCGCCGCCGGCGATCTGGCCGTCGAAGCGCGTTCCGCCGGCATTCTGCAGCGTCGCCACCGGCGTGCCGCCCTGGCCGGCGAGCACCACCTGGGAGCCGTTCAGGTTCCACGCCGAGATCGACTTGAGCTGCTCCGACGAGCAGCCGCGCGTCGACGCGCGGTAGCCGCCGGTCCAGCTGGTCAGCGTCATCAACAGCTGACACGAATCACCGCTCGAGGCGATGGTCCAGCCACCGAGAAGGTCGGTGCGGCCGAGCGGGGCCGACGCCACCGGCGCGGTGGGTACCGCCGCCACCGGCGCGACGCCACCATCGACCACGCCGCCCGCCGGCGGCAGGGGCTCGGCGATCACCGCGCCGCCCGGAGGCTGGCCGGGATAGGTGGTGCCGGGAGGCGGAAGGCCGCCAGCCACAGGCTGCTGCGGATAGGTCTGGGTCCCGCCGGCGGGAGTGCCGATCGAACCGATCGAGCCGCACCCGCAAAGGGCGAGAGCGAAGACTCCCGGAAGCCAGCGGTTGACGTGCATCAAAAAAACCCCTCCTGGTCGCGCTGGCACTCTGGGCCTCGTCCCGCGAACGACGACGTGTAACGCCGAATTGTAGCGGGTTTCGGGCAAACCGCACGTATCCGCAAGATCCTGCTCACCGCAAGTGGCAAAAAAAACGGCGAAGGCGCGCAGCCGACGTGCGCGCCTCGCGATCATGTATGCAGCAGGCTTCCGGGAGGATCAATCGCCGATCAGGCGCGGTGCTCCACATGTTGGGGAAGACGGAGCTCCGCCGCCTTGGCCCGCACCTCCTGCTCCGGCCGGCCGAGCGTATGGGCGACCAGCTCGGGATTGACGCCTTCGCGCCACAGCTCCCGCAACTTCTCGACCGCCGTGATCGTCCAGGGCGAACCGGCGTTCAGGGTGACGTTCTCCGTCATGGCTCCCTCCATCGGTTTTCGGACGCGACAAAGCGACGTCGCGGGTGCGACGCCGTCGGCATCCAAGCCGGAAACGAGGGAAGGCGCGAAAGGTTCCCTGGCAGCGTCTAGACCCGCCGCTCGACCATCATCTTCTTGATCTCGGCGATTGCCTTCGCCGGGTTCAGCCCCTTGGGGCAGGTCTGGGCACAGTTCATGATGGTGTGGCAGCGGTAGAGGCGGAACGGGTCTTCGATGTGGTCGAGCCGGGGTCCTGTCGCCTCGTCGCGCGAATCGATCAGCCAACGATAGGCCTGGAGCAGGACTGCCGGCCCGAGATAGCGCTCGCCGTTCCACCAGTAGGACGGACAGGAGGTCGAGCAGCAGGCGCACAGAATGCACTCGTAGAGCCCGTCGAGCTTCTCGCGGTCGGCCCGGGACTGCCGCCATTCCTTCTCCGGTGCGGGCGTCTCGGTGTGCAGCCAGGGCTCGATGGAGCGGAGCTGGGCATAGAAGGTGGTGAGGTCCGGTACCAGGTCCTTGATCACCGCAAGGTGCGGCAGCGGATAGATGGTCACAGGCCCGTCGACATCGTCCATCGACCGGGTGCAGGCAAGGGTGTTGGTGCCGTCGATGTTCATCGCGCAGGACCCGCACACGCCTTCGCGGCAGGACCGGCGGAAGGTCAGCGTCGGATCGATTGTGTTCTTGATGTAGATGAGCCCGTCGAGCACCATCGGCGCCACGGCGTCGCGGTCGACGAAATAGGTATCCATCCGTGGGTTGGCGTCGCTGTCCGGGTCGTAGCGGTAGACGCGGTATTCGCGGAGCCGCTTGGCGCCTTCGGGCTTGGGCCACACCTTGCCGGTGGTGACTCGGGAATTCCTGGGAAGAGTGAACTCAACCATGTGGCAGGTCGTCCGGTCGGTCTCTGGTCGCGGGGCGCTGCCGGAGGAGGCGACAGCGGAGCCCTTCCTAAGCCCATAGCGCGCCAGGGCGCCGCTGTCACCAAAAGCTGTGCTAGGACGGGACGTCGTGCGCTCGCAAGAGTCGCCGACGGGGGTGGGGAACACGGCGGAATGGCAAGAAATGCGGGGCGCAAGGCATCGCGGACGGCGATCGCCTCGTGGTTGCTTTTCGATTGGGCGGCCCAGCCCTGGTTCACGCTGGTCACGACCTTCGTCTTCGGGCCCTATTTCGCCGCACATCTGGTCGCCGATCCGGTCGCCGGTCAGGCGCTGTGGGGCTATGGCGCGGCGGCGGCGGGCCTTGCGATCGCCATCCTGTCGCCGGTGCTGGGGGCGGTCGCCGATGCGAGCGGCGCACGGAAACCCTGGATCGCCGCGTTCTCGGCGATGATCGTCGCCGGTGCGGTGGCGTTGTGGTTCGCCGCGCCCGGCACCGAAGGCGCCATCTTCCTCGCGCTCGCCGCCTTTGCGATCGGCACCATCGGCACCGAGTTCGCAACGGTGTTCACCAACGCGATGATGCCGGATCTCGTGGCACAGGACCGCATGGGCCGGCTCTCCGGCACCGGCTGGGCGGTCGGCTATGTCGGCGGCCTCATCTCGCTGGTTCTGGTGCTTGGCCTGCTCGTCGCCGACCCCGTATCGGGGCGGACCGTGTTCGGCGTGGCGCCGCTGTTCGGGCGCG
>JAEVZM010000447.1 GCA_023392225.1 Pseudomonadota bacterium | reverse complement strand
GGTAGGTACCCAACCCCCGACCGGCGGGCTTCAATCCTCCGAAACGGGGGCGCCGCCGGCCGGATTCGCGAAGCGCGCGGCACGGGGCACCGACCAGCCGGGAGAAGGGTGAGCGACGATGCATCTGACGATACGCGAGGATGAGCGCATTCAGATCTGGGCCGCGGCCGAGATGAGCCGTCGGCGCCTCGAGAAGGGCTTGCGGCTCAACTACCCCGAGGCGGTGGCCGTGATCTCCGACGAGATCCTCGAGCGGGCCCGCGAGGGCTCGATCCCGATGCTGACCGACATGATGGAATACGGCGCGACCATTCTCAAGCGCGAGCACGTCATGGAGGGCGTCGCCGACATGCTCACCATCCTCCAGGTCGAGGCGCTGTTCCCGGACGGGACCAAGCTCGTCACCGTCATGAACCCCATCCGCGACTGAGGACCAGAGAACCATGGCCAAGTGGACCCGTCCGCCCATCCCCAAGTCCGTCGTCCCCGCCGAGGCCTTCCCCTGCGGCGAGCCGGAGAAGTGCGGCACCATCGATTTCGCCGAGGGTGACATCGAGATCAATGTCGGCCGGCCGACGCTCGAGATCGTGATGGTCAATACCGGCGACCGCCCGGTCCAGATCGGTGCGCACTACCACCTCGCCGAGTGCAACAAGGCGATGGCCTTCGACCGCGAGGCCGCCTTCGGGATGCATCTCGACATCCCCTCGGGCACCGCGGTCCGCTTCGAGCCGGGCCAGAGCCGGAAGGTCCAGATCACCGGCTATGTCGGCCGCCAGGTCGCCTACGGCATGAACAACATGACCAACGGCACCGTCCGCTCCGAGATCATCAAGGAGCAGACCATGCAGAAGCTGCGCGCCCACGGCTACTGCTTCGAGGGCGAGCGCTACAAGGTCCGGAAGCGCGCCGACGAGCGCTTCTCCAAGGCCGAAGACAAGTCCTGACCGCGACCAGAAGGCGGACGAATCCCATGAGCATGAAGATCAGCCGGCCCGACTACGCCGTCCAGTACGGCCCGACCACGGGCGACAAGATCCACCTCGCCGATACCGGCCTCGTCGCCGAGATCGAGCACGACTACACCACCTATGGCGACGAGCTCGTCTTCGGCGGCGGCAAGACCATCCGCGACGGCATGGGCCAGGCCTCGAAGTGGAAGGCCCGCGACGGCGCCCTCGACCTCGTCGTCACCAACGCCGTGATCATCGACCCCATCCTCGGCGTGGTGAAGGGCGACATCGGCATCAAGGACGGGATGATCGTCGGCGTCGGCAAGTCCGGCAACCCGGACACGATGAACATCACCCCCGGCCTGATCGTGTCGCCGAACACCGACATCCTGTCGGTCGAGGGCATGATCGTCACCCCCGGCTTCGTCGACATCCACCCGCACTTCGACTCCGTCCAGCAGCTCTACGAGTACCAGAGCGCCGGCTTCACCACCGTGATCGGCGGCGGCTCGGGCCCGAAGACCGTCGGCATCGAGTGCCCGGGCGTCTTCAACCTCCACCGCATGCTCGAGGCGATGGCGGACATCCCGCTCAACTTCGGCAATTTCGGCAAGGGCAACGCCGCCACCAAAGGCGCGCTCGAGGAGCAGGTGATCCTCGGCGGCGCCACCGGCCTCAAGATCCACGAGGACTGGTCGTCCTCGCCGGCGGCGATCGAGTCCTGCATGGACCTCGCGGACGAGCTCGACTTCCAGGTCCAGGTCCACGCCGACACGCTGAACGAGACCGGCTACTACGAGGACACCCTCGCCGCGATCAACGGCCGCGTCATGCACATCTACCATGCCGAGGGTGCCGGCGGCGGCAACGCGCCGGACATCATGCGCTGCGTGATGGAGCCGAACTGCCTGCCGAGCTCGACCAACCCGACCAACCCCTTCTCGATCAACACGTACGATGAAGAGATCGACATGTTGATCACCTGCCACAACCTCAACAAGAACGTGCCGACCGACATGGCCTTCATCCAGGGCCGGGCGCGGGCGGAGACGATGCGGGCCGAGGACGTGCTGCACGACATGGGCGCGATCTCGATGATCGGCTCGGACAGCCAGGGCGTCGGCCGCGCCGCGGAAAGCGCCCAGCGCGCCTTCCAGCTCGCCGCCGTCAACAAGATGCGCTTCGGCCGCCTTTCGGAGGATGGCTCGGGCAACGACAACTTCCGCATCAAGCGCTACCTCGCCAAGGTCACCATCAACCCGGCGATCACCTTCGGCGTCGACCCCTACGTGGGCTCGATCACGCCCGGCAAGCTCGCCGCCCTCGTGTTCTGGCGGCCCAAGTTCTTCATCGCCAAGCCGGAGACGACGGTGAAGGGCGGCTTCATCTCGCATGCCGTGATGGGCGACCCGGCCGGCTCGCTGATGACCTGCCAGCCGCTCAAGTACCGGCCGCAATACGGCGCCTTCGGCGCCAATCCGTCGCGGCTCAGCTACTCCTTCGTCACCCAGGCGGCGATCGACGCCGGGCTCGAGGGGCGGCTCCGCTCGCACCAGACGCTGATGCCGGTGAAGCGCACCCGTACCATCTCGAAGCGCGACATGATCCACAACAACCTCATGCCGAACATCGAGATCGATCCGGAGACCTACAACGTCTATGTCGACGGCCAGCGCATCACGGTGACCCCGGCGCGCACCCTGCCGCTGACCCAGCTGTTCTACTTCCGGTGATGCGATGGGCGTGATCACCGAGATCCTCGGCCGTGGCGACCTCGCCACCGCCGGCTACGGCATCGACCCGCTGGTGCTCAGCTCCGAGGAGCGGGCGAGCGGTCACTTCACCGCCGAGACCGCGGCGGGGCGCACGGTCCGGGTCTCGCTGCCACGCGGCGTCGAGCTCCAAGACGGCGACGTCCTCCTCAAGGAGGGCCAGTGGGCCGTGGTGGTCCGCGCGGCGGAGGAGGACCTCCTCCTCATCCGCCCCAAGGACGATCCGCTCGAATGGTCGGCGGCCGGCTACCAGCTCGGCAACCTCCACCGTCCGGCGCGCTTCCTGCCGGACGGCATCCTCACGCCCTACGACCCGATGGCGGCGCAGATGCTCGCCGGCCTCGCCGTAATCGTCGAGCGCGTCCGCCGGCCCTTCGTCGGCCGCCGCTTCGGCGCCGCCGGCGCGCACCACCACCATGGCGACGACCACCGTCACGCCGGGCATTCCCACGGCGGGCACGCGCACGGCCATGACCACGACGCCCATGGCCACCACCATCACCCGCCCTCCGGCCACAGGCACTAGGCCGGAGGCGGGATGAGCATTCCGCGGATCACCACCCGCCAGGAAAGCGCCCACCAAGGACGCGTCTCGATGTCAGCCGGTTTCGGCAACAATGGCGACGACCGGCTGCTCGCCCTCCTCCAGTTCGCCAACGCCTCGTTCCCGACCGGCGCCTTCAGCCATTCCTACGGCTTCGAGACCTGGATCACCGAAGGCACCGTGGCCGACGCGGCAACCGCCGAGACCGCCTGCCGCGACTGGCTCCGCTTCGGCATCACCACCGCCGACGCCGTGGCTGTCGCCGCCGCCTTCCGCGACACGCTCTACAACGACATGGCCGGCCTGCCGGCGCTCGACCGCCGGGTCGACGCGATCAAGCTCGCCCGCGAGACCCGGAGCGCCTCGACCAAGACCGGCATGGCGCTGATCGCCGCCTGCCGCGACATCTTCCGGCTCGACGCCGCAAGCCGCCTCGACGCGCTGGTCAAGGCCGGCACGATGCCCGGCCACCACGCCGTGGTCTATGGCGCCTCCGGCGCCGCCCTCGGCTTCACCGAGCACCAGACCGTGTCGAGTTTCCTCTTCACCGGCTTCTCCAACCTCGTCTCGGTGGTCGCGCGCCTCGTGCCGCTCGGCCAGGTCGAGGTCCAGCGCATCGTCGCTGCCGGCGCGCCGCTGATCGAGGAGTGCACCGAGATCGCCCGCACCCGGCCGGTCGAGCGCATGGCCTCGCTCCTCGCCGCCCTCGACACCGCCGCGATGCGCCACGAGCGCCTCCCCTCCCGCCTCTGCATCTCGTGACCCGGAGTAGCCCCACGATGCGAAAACCCATCCGCCTCGGAATCGCCGGCCCGGTCGGGTCGGGCAAGACCCACCTCCTCGTCCAGCTCTGCCGCCGGATGGGCGGGCGCTACTCGGTCGCCGCCATCACCAACGACATCTTCACCAAGGAGGATGCGGAGTTCGTGACGAAGTCCGGCGCCATCGACCCCGAGCGGGTGATCGGCGTCGAGACCGGCGGCTGCCCGCACACCGCGATCCGCGAGGACGTGTCGATGAACCTCGTCGCCGTCGACGAGATGGTCCGACGCTTCCCGGACCTCGACATCATCTTCATCGAATCCGGCGGCGACAATCTCGCCGCGACCTTCAGCCCCGAGCTGGCCGACAGCCACATCTACGTCATCGACGTCGGCGAGGGCGAGAAGATCCCGCGGAAGGGCGGTCCCGGCATCACCCGCTCGCCGATGCTGCTCATCAACAAGATCGACATCGCCCCTTACGTCGGCTCCGACCTCGGCGTCATGGACCGCGACGCGCGGGTGCAGCGCGGCAGCAAGCCCTACATCTTCACCGACATGAAGCGCGGCGTCGGCCTCGACGAGCTGATCGCCTGGATCGAGACGGACGTGCTGATGGTCGAGCCGGCGGAGGAAGCCCATGCAAGTCGTATTGCCTGATCCGAGCTGGACGATCGGCAAGCACGCGCTGATGAACCTCCATGCGGTGCGCCGCAACGGGCGGACCGAGATCGACCCGCGCTCGTGGCGCATCCCCTACCAGTGGCAGGGCTGCCACTACCAGGACCACGACGACCAGCCGTTCCTCCTCCTCATCAACTCGGGCGGCGGATTCGTGGAGGGCGACGTCGCCGAGCTCCACGCCACGCTCGAGCCCGGCACCCGCTCGCTGATCACCACCACGGCGGCGAGCAAGTTCTACAAGTGCCCGGAGGGTCGCATCTCGCGCGAGGAGGCCAATCTCCGCGTGCTCGGCGACGCGCTCCTCGAATACATCCCCGACGAGAGCATCCCCTTCGCCCGCTCGCGGGTCGAGCGCCGGACGCGCATCGAGATCGACGCGACCGCCCGCCTCTTCGCCACCGACATGGTCTCGGCCGGCCGCATCGCCTTCGGCGACGGCGAGACCTTCCAGTTCGACTCGCTCGATTCGAGCTTCGAGGTGGTGATTGACGGCGAGACCGTGGTGCTCGACCGCATGATCGCCGAGGACCCGGCCGAGATCGGCGCGCTCCGTCGGCTCTGGCAGGGCGCCTATCACAGCGTCACCGTCTTCGGCTACGGCACCGGCCTGCCGGCCGGCATCGAGGAAGCGGTGGACGCGGCGCTGGCGCCGCTGCCGCTGGTCTCGGCCGGCGCGTCGCGGATGGGCGACCTCGTCGTCTGCCGGATCCTTGCCGCCGAGGCCTGGCACTGCCACGACGCGATCCTCGCGGCCTGGTCGGTGCTCCGGCCGGCGCTCGCCGGCAAGCCGGCCCGGCCGATCCGGAAATGCTAGGCGAAATGCCGGGCGCCGGGGCCCCTGCCCCCTTGCTGGGCGATTGCCCATCGTCCGCTCAGCCGGCGACGGGACAACCTGCGAAATCCTTTGCATCGGCGGGATTCCGGGGTCGGCACGAGACTTGCGAAGCATACTGCGCGTTTTCGTCTGAGAAGCTCGGCGCCTCGCGGCGACGGGACAACATTTAACGCGGCACGGGCGGACGGAAACCGGGAGAGACGTTCTGGAGGGAGGTTCCGCGACAGCGGCTCGAACAAAAGAAACGCGAGAAATCCTCGGGAGAGGAGCGGGTTCCGTCATGCTCAACAGCGCAACCGAAATCGATTCCGCCGCGATCCGGGAGAGAGTGGAGGCCGCCCCCACCTTCTCCGATGCCCTCGACGTCCTGCACGAGATCACCTTCGACCTCGGCTTCACGCAGGTGCTCTACGCCTACCAGCCGACCTCGCCGCGCCTGCCCAATGGCGAGTGGCTGCCGCTCAAGCTGAACGTGCGCAACTTCCCGCGGGGCTGGGAGCCCGGCTGGGACAAGTTCATGAGCGTCGACCCCTACTACCGGGCCTGCTTCGACGGCACGCTGCCGATCGAGTGGAGCGACGTGCAGGGCAGCGACAAGCTCTCGCCGAAGCAGCGCGAGGCCTGCAGCTATCTCGGCGACTATGGCCTGTCGCGCGGCATCACCGTGCCGGTCCACCTCCCCTTCGGCCGCTTCGCGGTGATGAGCGCCATCGTCGACCGCTCCTGCCGCAACTGGCACTCGGTGCGCGAGCAGTCGCGCGAGCCGCTGTTCAAGCTGATGCACGTCTTCACCAAGACCGTGTTCGACCGCGGCCTCGAGGAGCAGATCGACACCATCAAGCCGGTGAAGCTGACCGCCCGCGAGCTCGAGTGCCTGCGCTGGGCCTCGGCCGGCAAGACCTCGTCGGAGCCGGCGATGATCATGGACCGGTCGCTCGAGACCGCGCGGCTCCACATGAAGAACGCGATCGCCAAGCTCAACGCCACCAACCGCGCCCAGGCGATCGCCAATGCGGTGCATCTCGGGCTGATCTGAGCGCCGGCCTGAACGAGCTGCGTGCTTCGAGGCTCGGCCTTCGGCCTCGCACCTCAGCATGAGGGCGTTGAGTTCCCTCGCGGTACACAGCCTTCCTCATGCTGAGGTGCTCCGCGAAGCGGAGCCTCGAAGCACGCACGATCCCCGGACAGCCCTCAGATCGCGAGATACTTGTGCGCGGTCTCGGGGTCGTCGAGCGCCTCCGGCGCCAGCGTCGCCACCACCGTGCCCTTGTCCATGACGATGCAGCGGTCGGCGACGGCGCGGATCAGCGCGAGGTTCTGCTCGACGATGACGATGGTCAGCCGCTCCTCGTCGCGGAGCCGGACGATGGCGCGGCCGATCTCCTGGACGATGCTCGGCTGGATGCCCTCGGACGGCTCGTCGAGCAGCATGATGTCCGGCCGGCCGGTGAGGATGCGGCCGATGGCGAGCTGCAGCAGCTCGCCGCCGCTCATCGAGCCCGCCACCTGGGGCAGCCGCTGCTTGAGGATCGGGAAGAACTCGAAGGCGCGCTCGTAGTTCGGCGCGTCGGCCGAGCCGACCGTCACCCCGAGGCCGAGATTGGCGCGCACGCTCATCCGCGCGAAGATGCCCCGCCCCTGCGGCACGTAGCCGCCGCCGAGGCGGGCCCGGCGCGGCGCCCCGAGCCGGGTCACGTCGATGTCGCGGAAGGTGATCCTGCCGGAGGTCGCCGGCAGGTCGCCCATGATCGTCTTGATCAGCGTCGTCTTGCCGACCCCGTTCCGGCCGATCAGCGCGACGATCTCGCCGGTGCCGACGTCGAGCGAGACGTCGGAGACGATTCTGACCCGGCCATAGCCGGAGCTGACGCCGCCGAGGCTGAGCTGCTGCATCGCGGCCATCGGTCTACATCGTCCCCAGGTAGATGCGCTTCACGTCCTCGTTCGCCGCCACCTCGGCGAAGCTGCCTTGCGCGAACAGGCGGCCGAGATGGAGCACGCTGGTGCGGGCGTCGAGGCTCTCGATGAAGGCCATGTCGTGCTCGATGACGATCACCGTCATGCCGTCGCGGTTGACCTCGCGGATGATCTCGGCCGTCCGCTCGGTCTCTTCGCTGGAAAGGCCCGCCGTCGGCTCGTCGAGGAGGAGGAGGTCCGGCTCGGCGGCGATCGACATGGCGATCGCCAGCCACTGCTG
>JAEVZM010000442.1 GCA_023392225.1 Pseudomonadota bacterium | reverse complement strand
CGCTACGACGGCGCCACGTAGGCGCGCGTCGCCTCGGGATCGTCGGTGCTCGCCGGCAGCGCCGCGATCTCGTCCCACAGCGCCGAGGGAATCGGCCACGCCGACCACTCGGCGACGCCGGCGATCTCCTCCGGCTTGCCGATGCCGCAGATGGTCGAGGTGATGCGCGGATCGCGCATCGAGAACTGGAGCGCCACCGCGCCGAGCGGCACGCCATGCCGGGCGCAGATCGCCTCGATGTCCCGCACCGGCTTCAGCATCGCCTCGCTCGCCTCCTGGTAGACGTAGCGGGGATTGGAGGCGCTGCCGCGGGCGAGCACCCCGCTGGCGAAGGGCGCGGCATTGATCACCGCGATCCCCTTGCCGACGGCGAAGCTGATCATCGCGTCGGCGTTGCGATTGACCAGTGTGTAGCGGTTGTGGGTGATCATGGCGTCGAAATCGAAGCGCTCGAGGATCGGCATCATCACGTCGACCCGGCCGGCGGCGAGGCCGACGGCGTCGCAGAACCCCTCCTCCTTCATGCGGTAGAGGGTCTCGATGCCGCCACCCGTCCGCGTCACCTCGTCGATGTCGGCGGCATATTCCGGATCGTGGATGTGCAGCAGCCCGACGCGGTCGAGATTCAGCGCCTTGAGGCTCTTCTCGAGCGAGCGACGCATCGCGTCGGCGTCGAAGGCGTTGGTCTCGGGATCACGGTCGAGCTTGGTGGCGACGACGAAGCCCTCGGGAATGCCGCCGCGATCCCTGATCACATGGCCGATGCGCTCCTCGCTCCGCCCGGCGCCATAGTTCCGAGACGTGTCGAGGAAGTTGCCCGGCCCGTCGAGGATGGCGTTGACGATGGCATAGCCGCCCTCCTCGGTCATGCCATGGCCGTAGGCCTCCGGCATGCCGCCGATCGGCGCCGCCCCCCAGCAGATGCGGGACACTTCGAGGCCCGTCCGGCCAAGCCTAGTCTTCTCTATGCTCGTCACGCCCATAGTCCTCCCTGGTATCGGGGGCGCAGATTGGCGAAGCGATCCGCCTCATGCAAGCGCGATGCGGCGCCGGACGCGCGAGGACCGGCTACCCGCCGAAGGCGGCGGCATAGGCCTCCGGCTTGAAGCCGACCAGGATGCGCCCCCCTGTCTCCACGACCGGCCGCTTGATCATGCTCGGCTGGGCGAGCATCAGCTTCAGCGCCCTGGCCTCGTCGAGGCCCGCCTTGTCCGCGTCGGGGAGCTTGCGAAAGGTGGTGCCGGCCTTGTTGAGAAGCGTCTCCCAGCCGACGGCCCTCGCCCAGCCCGCGAGCCGCCCGGCGTCGATCCCCTTCGCCTTGTAGTCGTGGAATTCGTAGGCGACGCCGTGCCCGTCGAGCCAGGCACGGGCCTTCTTCATCGTATCGCAATTCTTGATGCCATAGATGGTGATCCCGTCGGCCATCGCCCTCGCCTCTCGCCGTTTCGCCGCTGCGCCGACACGACATCGCGGGCCGCCGCGCCGGACACGCCTAGGCGAGGCGGGTTGCGTCGGCAAGCACTATGCGGAACCCTGCGCCGGCGGGAATCGTGGCGTTGGGGGACGCAATCGACAGAAAAGGACGGTAGATGGCCGGCCACCTCCGGATCGCACTCCTGGCCTTCGCGGCCATCGCCCTCGCCGCTTCCTCGGGGCTCGCCAGCGCCAAGCCGGTGCGGATCGTCGCCCTCGGCGACAGCAACACCTACGGCTACCGGGTGGCCCGGGACAGCACCTATCCCGCCCAGCTCGAGGCGCAGCTCCGCGCCAAGGGCTACGACGTCACCATCGTCAATGCCGGGCGGAACGGCGACATGACCGCCGAGGGCATGGCGCGGCTCGACAGCGCCTTCGCCGACACCGCCGACGCAGCGATCGTCTTCCTCGGCCGCAACGACTGGCGCAAGGGCGTGCCGGAAGTCGCGATCGCCCAGAACCTCGACGCGATCGTGGCGACCCTTCGGGCCCGCGGGCTCGAGGTGCTGCTCGTCGGCTTCGCCCCCAACGACTTCTCGGCCGTGGCGCAGAAGAACGGCGCGCTCTACTACCCCGACTTCTTCGACGGCACGATGACCCTCGGCCGCAAGCGCGCCCGCTACGTCGTCAACGGCGACATCGGCCGCCATCTCAACGCCGAGGGCTACACGGTGGTGGTCGGCAAGATGCTGCCCAGCGTCGAGCAGCTGATCGGCATGACGGGGGATTAGCACGCTTGCGCGCGACGACCGCTAACCCTTCGCGCCGGAAAAAATGCCAGACTCCCGCTGATTCGCCCTCACGAGCAACCGACCCCCGATGAAATCCGCAAGCCCGAAGCCGTCCGACGACCTGTTCGATTCCCTCGGTTCCAGCCCGGCGCCGAAGCCGGCGCCGGCCCCGAAGCCCGCCGCCGCGAAGAAGGCGGCCGCCCTGCCCGTCGCCGACAACGACTATTCGGCCGCCGACATCGAGGTGCTGGAAGGGCTCGAGCCGGTCCGGCGCCGGCCGGGCATGTATATCGGCGGCACCGACGAGAAGGGCCTGCACCATCTCTTCGCCGAGGTGATCGACAACTCGATGGACGAGGCGGTTGCCGGCCATGCGAGCTGGATCTAGGTCGAGCTCGACGCCGAGGGCTTCGTGACCGTGACCGACAACGGGCGCGGCATCCCGGTCGATCCGCACCCCAAGTTCCGCGACAAGTCGGCGCTGGAAGTGATCATGACCACCCTCCACGCTGGCGGAAAGTTCGATTCCAAGGTCTACGACACCTCCGGCGGCCTCCACGGCGTCGGCGTGTCGGTGGTCAACGCGCTGTCGGATTCGCTCGAGGTCGAGGTCGCCCGCGGCCGGAAGCTCTACCGGCAGAGCTTCGCCCGCGGCCTGCCGCTCGGCCCGATCGAGGACCTTGGCGACGTCCACAACCGCCGCGGCACGCGGATCCGCTTCCACGCCGACCCGGAGATCTTCGGCAAGGGCGCGGCGATGCGGCCGGAGCGGCTGTTCGCGATGGCCCGCTCCAAGGCCTACCTCTTCGGCGGCGTCGAGATCCGCTGGCACTGCGACCCTGCCCTCGTCGAGGGCAAGGACGTGCCCGCCAAGGCGACGTTCCACTTCCCCGGCGGCCTCAAGGACTACCTCGCGGCCGAGCTCGGCGAGGAGCGCACGGTGGTGCCGATCTTCGCCGGACGTACCGAGAAGGCGAGCGGCCACGGCGCGGTGGAATGGGCGGTGGCCTGGTTCGCCGGCGACGGGTTCGTGCGCTCCTACTGCAACACGATCCCCACCGGCGACGGCGGCACCCACGAGGCGGGGCTCCGCTCGGCCCTGGTGCGCGGCCTCAAGGACCATGCCGAGCGTGCCGGCAACAAGCGCGCGGCGGTGATCACCGCCGACGACGTGATGGTCTCCGCCGCAGCGATGCTCGCCGTCTTCGTGCGCGAGCCGGAGTTCGTCGGCCAGACCAAGGACCGGCTCGCCACCGCGGCCGCGACCCGCATCGTCGAGAATGCGATCCGCGACCCGTTCGACCACTGGCTCGCCGGGGCGCCGAACGAGGCGGCCAAGCTCCTCGACTGGGTGATCGAGCGTGCCGAGGAGCGGCTGCGCCGCCGGCAGGAGAAGGAGGTCGGCCGCCAGAACGCCTCGCGGAAGCTCCGCCTGCCCGGCAAGCTCGCCGACAGCTCGAGCCGCGACCGCAGCAACACCGAGATCTTCATCGTCGAGGGCGACTCGGCCGGCGGCTCCGCCAAGCAGGCCCGCAACCGGGCGACCCAGGCGGTGCTGCCGCTGCGTGGCAAGATCCTCAACGTCGCCAGCGCCGGCCGCGAGAAGCTCAGCCAGAACCAGCAGCTCTCCGACCTCATGCAGGCGCTCGGCGTCGGCACCGGCAGCCGCTACAAGGACGGGGACCTGCGCTACGAGCGCGTCATCGTGATGACCGACGCCGATGTCGACGGTGCCCACATCGCATCGCTGCTGATCACGTTCTTCTACCGCGAGACGCCGGAGCTGGTGCGCAATGGCCACCTGTTCCTCGCCGTGCCGCCGCTGTTCCGCCTGACCCAGGGCGGCAAGAGCTTCTATGCCCGCGACGAGCGCCACCGCGACGAGCTCCTGAAGAAGGAGTTCAAGAGCAACGCCAAGGTGGAAGTCAGTCGATTCAAGGGCTTGGGCGAGATGCTTCCCGCACAGCTCAAGGAAACGACGATGGATCCGAGCAAGCGAATCCTGCTCCGGGTCGAGATCGTCGAGGACGAGTCGACCGGCGAGCGGGTGGACAGCCTCATGGGCAACAAACCCGAGGAGCGCTTCCGCTTCATCCAGGAAAACGCGGTGTTCGCCCACGACCTCGACATCTGAGGCCGGAGCGACGTGTATGTGCTGAAGCCGGGCATCAAGCACGACCCGGTGCGGCGCTGGGCCCCGCCCGACCGCATCTTCTTCGCCCACGGCGCGTGCCACATCCTCGCCGGCAGCTACCTCGCCGCGCCGCCGCTGCCCGGCTTCCACGCCGAGCGCATCGTGCCGGCGGCGGGCTTCTCCGGCAACCATGTCTACGTCACCGATGGCACCGTCAGCTTCGACTATCACGGCTACGCACTGCGCGACCGGCTGCTCGCCTATCATCGCAAGGGTTGGTCGGCGCGCAGCGGGCAGGGATGGGACTGCGTGGTCGAGCGGGTCGATTTCGACCTCTTGAGCACGGCTGAGCTGAACCGGCGCAAGATGCTCGGCCCGGACCAGTACGGCGAAGACGCCGGCGCGCGGGCGCGCCGCTTCATCGCGCGAATCGACCACCAGACCGCGGCGGCGCGGGCCCAAGCGCGGGCCGCCATGACCGGCACGACCTAGACGCGGCCAGGATTTCCACTATTTTCCCGCGCCTGAACCGCTCCGGAGAGAATTCGCCATGTACCGCAAGTATGCCCTCGTCACCGGCTTCAGCGTCGGGATCGGCCTCAGTGGCACCGTCCTCGCCGACGACGTGCCGGACCAGGTGCGGGCCATTCCGGGCAATGTCGAGGACGTCAGCATCGGCGGCAACTGGCAGGACGGCGATCGCAGCGGCGCCTACCGGATCGTGGTCACCCGCGACGGCATCGACCGGGTCACGGCGCGGCTCTTCGTCCAGTGGATCGCCTTTGGCGACGCCGGCCAGGCGACTGTGGCGGATTCGATCGAGATCACCGAGGTCGGTGATCTCGGCGTCGACATCGTCAACCTCTCGTCCGAGACCGATGATCAGGGTCTTTCGGTCTTCGTCGACACGTTGAACGACGGCGATGGCGCCGGTGAAACCTACGAGGTGCACATTTTCTCGCCGAACGACTACATGTTCGGCCCGGCGAGCAACTAGCCCACGCACAATATCGATGCAGGTGCGCCGTCTAAGTCGCCGTCTATAAATATTGCTGCCGATCGAAGTGGTTTTTCTCACTGCGGCGCTCATTAATTTCCCGTAATCGTTGACAGCGGCGAGACAATCCCTATTTTGCAGGCAGATTCAGTCATGTGGCGGCTTCACAGGTTAGACCGTCCAGTTGGTCCCGGCCTGCAACCGGGTTTGCTCTAAGAGATGCAGTTTTCAGAACTAGGATTGAGCCCGAAGGTGCTCGCCTCGGTCGAGGCGGCGGGCTACACAGCACCCACTCCCATCCAGGAGCAGGCGATCCCTCACGTGCTCGCCCGCCGCGACGTGCTGGGCATCGCCCAGACCGGCACGGGCAAGACCGCCGGCTTCGTCCTACCGATGCTCAACCTCCTCGAACGCGGCCGTGCCCGGGCGCGCATGCCCAGGACGCTGATCCTCGAGCCGACGCGTGAGCTTGCCGCGCAGGTCGAGGAGCAGTTCAACAAGTACGGCCGGAACCACAAGCTCAACGTGGCGCTGCTGATCGGTGGCGTCTCGTTCGACGAGCAGGAGCGGAAGCTCGACCGTGGCGCGGACGTGCTGATCGCGACGCCGGGGCGCCTCCTCGACCATATCGGCCGGGGCAAGGTGCTCCTTTCCGGGGTCGAGATCCTCGTCATCGACGAGGCCGACCGCATGCTCGACATGGGCTTCATCCCGGACATCGAGCGGATCTGCAAGACGCTGCCGTTCACGCGCCAGACGCTGTTCTTCTCGGCCACCATGCCGCCGGAGATCCAGCGCCTCGCCGACCAGTTCCTGTCGAACCCGATCAAGGTCGAGGCGTCGCGCCCGGCAACCACGGCAGCGACGGTGTCGCAGTACATCGTGCCCGCCGGCCGCGAGGCCGCCGACAAGCGCGCGGTGCTGCGCAAGCTGATCCGCGAGGCCACCGACCTCACCAACGCGATCATCTTCTGCAACCGCAAGCGCGATGTCGCCATCGTCCATCGCTCGCTGCAGCGCCACGGCTTCAACGTCGGGGCCCTCCATGGCGACATGGACCAGCGCGCCCGCATGCAGACGCTGGACGATTTCCGCAAGGACAAGCTGACGCTGCTGGTCGCCAGCGACGTCGCGGCGCGCGGTCTCGACATCCCGGCGGTGAGCCACGTCTTCAATTTCGACGTGCCGACCCACTCCGAGGACTATGTCCACCGCAGCGGCCGCACCGGCCTCGCCGGGCGGACCGGCACCGCGATCACCATCGCCACCGCGGGCGACCGCAAGTACGTCGCCGGGATCGAGAAGCTGATCGGCCAGCCGATCCCGACCCTCGAGATCGAGGCCGACGACGAGCGTGCCGCTTCGCGCTATGGCCGCCGTGGCGCCGAGTC
>JAEVZM010000360.1 GCA_023392225.1 Pseudomonadota bacterium | reverse complement strand
GTCGAGGCGTTCGTCGCCGATTTCCTGGCGAACTTCGCGACGGTGGAGAAGGGCGGCGACGACGCGCCGGTGGCGACGCCGATCACCGTCGAGGGCCGCACGATCCGCCACCTCCGGCTCGGGCCGGAGGACGGCACGCCGGTGCTGATGATCCACGGCTTCGGCGCCGATCTCTCGACCTGGATGTTCAACCAGCAGGCGCTGGCCGAGGATCGGCCGGTCTATGCCGTCGATCTGCCCGGACACGGCGGCTCGGCCAAGCAGGTCGACGACGCCTCGGTGGAAGGTCTTGCCCGCACGATCCGCGCCTACATGGATGCGGCCCGAATCGACAAGGCGCACCTCGTCGGCCATTCGCTGGGGGGCGCGATCGCGGTCGCGATTGCTATCGATGCGCCGGAGCGGGTGACGGCCCTGACGCTGGTCGCCCCGGCCGGCATGGGCGAGGAGATCGCCGGCGATTTCATCGCGGGCTTCATCTCCGAGACGCGGTCGCGGAAGCTTCGCCCGGTTCTGGAGATGCTGGTCGCCAACCCGGACCTGGTCAGCGCCGACATGGTCGAGGACGTCTTGAAGTTCAAGCGGCTCGACGGCGCGCCCGAGGCGCTCAAGGCCGTCGCGGCGGCCAACTTCGAGGGCGGCGCCCAGAAGGTCTCGCTCCGCGACCGGCTCGGCGAGGTCTCGGTGCCGGTGAACGTGGTGTGGGGCGAGGACGACCGCATCCTGCCCGCGTCGCATGCGGAAGGACTCCCCGAAGGGGTCAAGGTCACGCGCCTGCCCGGCGTCGGACACATTGCCCACATGGAGAAGTCGTCCGAGATCAACAACGTGATCAAGTCGGTCTCGTAGGGCGACGAAGCATCGGCTGGCGGTACGCCGCCGGCCGACGTTCAGTGCACCCGGCCGAGGGCAGCCGCCTTGGCGAGGCTGGCGTCGCGTTCCTCCAACGGATCGACATGCGCACGCTTGTCGTCCGGATCGAGGCTGGTCATCTCCTGGAGCGGATCGACGGGCGCACCGTCCTCGCGCTCCTTGAGACCCTTGGCGGCGAGCCGCCGCTTGGCGAGGATCTGCCGAGCCTTCTCGTGCTCGCTTTTCATGACATCGACTCCCTGGCTGAAAACGAAATGCCGACGTCGAGGCGCGTCTCGACGTCGGCATCTCCGTCGCGCTGAAACCTGTCAGCCTGGACGAGCCAGCCTCACAGGCAGCGCGCCAAAGTGGTTACCCTGGTCAGAGAATTCCGGTCGCGAACAGGATGATGACCAGGACGAGCGGCACGCCGAGCAGCCACAGAAGACCGCCTTTGAGAAGATCACCCATCTTCATTGCCTCCATTGTTGAACCGTGCTGCAAGAACACGCGAGCAGGGTGATTGGTTCCCGGCGCGATCCCAGTGGCGTGACGGAGGAGGCGCCGCTCACGTATGGGAGCAGACTTCCATCCTACGATCGGGGGATGCGAACGAACTGACGCGCTATCCTTGGGCGCGCTAGCGGTAGAAGCTCGGCATCAGGAGGAGCAGCAGCGACAGGATCTCCAGCCGGCCCATGATCATCGCCACGGCGAGGATCAGCTTGGCCGCGTCGGGCAGGGGCGCGAAGTTGCCGGCGGGGCCGATGATGTTGCCGAGCCCGGGGCCGACATTGCCCACCGCGGTCGCTGCGCCCGACAGCGCCGTGGTCATGTCGAGGCCGATCAGCGCGAGCAGGATCGCTATCACCGCGATCACCGCGAAATAGAGGAAGACGAAGGCGCCGACGGAGCGGACCTGGTCGTCGGAGAGCGAGCGGTTGCCGTAGCGGAGCGGCACGATGGCGTGGGGATGGATGGTGCGTCGGATGTGCGGGGCAATGAGCCGGAACATCACCTGGTAGCGGAACACCTTCGGGCCGCCGGCCGTGGAGCCGGCGCAGCCACCGAAGAAGGTCAGCATGAAGAAGGTCGCGGCGGCGAAGGCGCCCCACTTGAGGTAGTCGGCCGAGGCGAAGCCGGTGGTGGTGACAACCGAGGTGATGTTGAACGCCGACTTGGTGAGCGCCTCCCCGAAGGGAATCCGGTGCGAGGCGCTGAGCCAGATGGCGAACAGCACCACCGAGCAGGCGAGCACGGCGAGGAAGGTCGGTATCTGCTGCTCGAGGCGGTCCCAGATCGAGCCGCGCCGGGCGAACTGGAGGTAGGCGAGGAACGGGATTGCGCCGGCGATCATGAATACCGTGCCGGCCCATTCCAGCGCCGGGCTGTCGAAATAGCCGAACGAGGCGTCGTGGGTGGAATAGCCGGCGGTGGGCAGCGTGGTGAGCGCGTGGTTGAGCGCGTCGAAGGCGCTCATCCCGAGCAGCCAGTAGGTCAGGAAACAGGCGAGGGTGAGGAGCACATAGACCCGGCCGACCGCGGCGGCGATCTCGCGCGTGCGGGGCATGCCCTTCTCCGAGCGGTCGCTCGATTCGAGCCGGAACAGCTGCATGCCGCCGACCTTGAGGAACGGCAGGATGACGATGGCGAGGCCGATGATGCCGATGCCGCCGATCCACTGCGCCGTCGAGCGCCACAGGAGCACCGTGGGCGGCATGGTGTCGAGCCCGGACATCACGGTCGAGCCGGTGGTGGTCATGCCGGAGACGAACTCGAAATAGGCGTCGACCACCGACAGGTCGACCGGCTCGGCGAGCAGCGGCAGGCCGGCAAAGGCCGGCACCACGAACCATGACACCACGGTCAGCAGCACCGCGTCGCGGAAGCGCAGCTCGTAGTGGCGGCCGCTGGTGGTCAGCACGCACGCGCCGCCGAAGACGACGGTGATCGCCGCCGAGCTCGCGAACACGTCCCCCATGCCGTCGCCAACGGCGAAGGAGAAGAGCGTCATGACGCCCTGTGCCGCGCCGACGGCGAGACAGATCCATCCCAGCGCCAGCACCGCCGGCCACACTTTGGGAAGCAAGCCAAACTCCGCCGATTCCCCGCCACGCTGCCCGCGGCACGCCGACTCTTAGCACCGGAGGGGGCGTCGTCACAGCCTCGGCGGACTTGCCTCGCGGTTGCAGTCGGCTAGGCTTGCCCGGCGTGAGGGATGGAGGGAAGGCGATGGCATACCGGCAGCCGGACGAGACGCGGCGCGTCAAGGTCGACGGATACGAGGTGCAGACCTACACATTCGGCACCGGGGACGAGGTGCTGTTCTGCCTCAATGGCGGCCCGGGCCTGCCCTGCGACTACGTGCGGGACTGCCATTCCGTGCTCGCCGACGACGGCTATCGCGTGGTCTGCTTCGACCAGCTCGGCTGCGGCCGCTCCGACCGGCCCGACGACGACAGCCTGTGGACGCTCGCCCGCTATGTCGAGGAGGTCGAGACGGTGCGGACCGCGCTCGGGCTCGGCCGGGTGCACCTCCTCGGCCAGTCCTGGGGCACGTGGCTCGGCATCGAATATGCGCTGACCCACAATGACGGCATCAAGACCATCACGCTGGCCGACGGCTCGGCCAACATCCCGCACCTGATCGGCGAGCTCGAGCGGCTGCGGGCGGCGCTGGGGCCGGAGACGGTGGCGATGATGCAGCGCCACGAAGCCGACGGCACCACCGACCATCCGGAGTATCTCGGCGCCATCGCGGTGCTCAACTACCGCCACGTTTGCCGCCTCCAGGAGTGGCCGGCCGCGGTGGTGGCCTCGCTCGACGACTGGAACATGGCCCCGTACCGCGCCATCCAGGGTCCCAACGAATTCTGCTACATTGGCAGCATCAAGGACTGGGACCGGTCCGGCCAGCTCAACCTGATCAGCCAGCCGGCCCTGGTGCTCTGCGGCCTCCATGACGAGCTGACCCCGGCCTGCTCGGCGATCATACACCGCGGCCTTCCGAACAGCCGGATCAAGGTGTTCCCGAACTCCTCCCACATGCCGTTCTGGGAAGAGCCGGAGGCCTATTTCAGCGAGCTTCGCGCGTTCCTCGACGCCCATCGGGGGTGAGGGAAGGGTGCCTCACGGCTTCTCCGTCGCCGCCACCAGCTCCTGGATGCTTGCCGCCGCGCCGCAGCCGAGCACATCGACGTCCAGCCGCCGGCCCGGCGTGAGGAGATAGCTCAGCGTGGCAGACCGCGCTTCGAAGTCCTTGCCCGGCGGAAGCCACTCGACGTTGATGAACTCGCGTCCATACGTGTCGTTCGCGAACCAGAAGCTCTCGATCTGGCCGTTCTTGGGGTTGCGCGCGACCTCCTCGACGGTTCCGGAGCCACTCGCCTTGGCGCAATCCGCCTGGTCGGTCAGTCCGGAGATCGAGACCCGGCCGGCGGCGTCTCGCAGGAGCTCGCCCGTCGCGGTGGCGCCGCCCTTTGCGGTACAGGCGGCGACCACCTGGCCGATAGCCCGGCCCGAGCCGCGGAGCGGAATGATGTCGAAGCCCGGATTGAGCGGCGGGTCGATGTCGACGATGCGCGCGCTCCCTCCGCCGCGGAGCGCGGCGGCGATTGCAGCCACGTCGCCCGTGAGCCGCTTCGGATAGTGCACCGATGCCGGCGGCGCCTCGGGCACCACCGCGAAGCGTGCCCCATCGACCGTGATCGCGAAGGGGCCGCTCGGCCCGCTCTCGGTGAAATCGTAATACAGCGCCAGGCTGCCGTCGTCATCGCACCGGACGACGAGGCACGTCCAGTAGTCGTCAGAGGTGGCGGTGCTGCAGCCGATGGCGCTCCGGCCGGATTCCCACGTCGACCAGGGGGCGGCGGCGCTCGATTGCTCGGTCTTGGCGCCGCCAGCGGCGAGGAGCGCGGCCAAGAGGGCAGGGACGATCGATCGCATCGGCGGGCCTGCGGACCTCCATGTCGCGCTGGAAGCTACCTAGGCGTGTAGTGGGTCATGGAATCACGGCGAAGTCAAACCGGGGCCGACCGGTCGCCGAGGCTTCGGACGAGACCCAACAAGCCAGGCCTTGCATCGTGATAAACGTTTAGATAAACGTTTAGCACGGACGGAATAGGGAGGAAGTTCCGATGTATACGAGGCAGGCTCTCCGCGAGCTCGGCGTCACGCCCGACACGCTCACCGACGCGCAGAAGGAGCAGTTCGACGACCAGGGCTTCTTCATCGTCGAGAACGTTCTGACGCCGGAGGACTGCGCGACGATGCGCAGCGAGTTCGAGCGCATCCATGCCGCGGAGAAGGAGCAGGGCGGCCACGAGGTGCATGTCGAGCCCGGCGCCCGCCGCATCTCCAACATCTTCAACAAGACCGAGGCGTTCGACAAATGCCTCTGGGTGCCGGAGGTGCTGGCCGCCTCGGCCTATCTCCTCGGCGAGATCAAGGTCCACGGGGCGAACCTTCGCGACCCGGTGAAGGGCTACGGCCACCAGGACCTCCATGTCGACGTGCCGAAGAAGTTCGACGATGACTGGTGGGTGGTGAACTCGATGATCATGTTCGACGACATGACCCTCGACAACGGCCCGACCCGCGTCGTGCCCGGCTCGCACATGTGGGCGCCGATCAACGTGCCCTACGTCAATATCGGCGACTGGGAGCCGGCGCCGCTGTCGCCCGAGGACGAGGCGCGGATCCCGAAGGACCTCTCGGCCCCGTATCCGGGTGAGGTGCTGGTCGAGGCGCCGGCAGGCTCGGCGATCATCTGCAACTCGTCGATGTGGCATGCCGGCACGCTCAAGAAGAGCGATGCGCATCGGCGCATGCTGCACCTCACCTACACGCGGCGCGACCTGCCGCAGCAGCTCCTCCAGCTCGATTACCTCACCCCCGAACTCTACAACCGCATGAGCCCGGTGCAGCGGTACCTCCTCGAGATCGAGCCGCCGCGGCCGGGTGATGGGCTCCTCCGCCAGCCGAAAAAAGACCACAAGGGCTGGTGGAACTGACGACCGTCGGGCACTGAGGTTCCGGGGCGGCCGACTCCGTCCCGGAACCGATTTGCCACCCCCCGGAGAGCGCACCATGGCGACGATGAAGGACGTGGCGCGCGACGCGGGCGTGAGCATCTACACCGTCTCGGCGACGCTGTCCGGCTCGGCCAATGTCAGCGCCGAGCTGCGTGCCCGGGTCAATGCGTCGGTTGCCCGCCTCGGCTACGAGCGGAACGCGATGGCGCGCGACCTCAAGCAGGGCACCTCGTCGCTGATCGGGCTGATCGTCTCCGACGTCACCAATCCATTCTTCACCGAGCTGGTCGAGTGCATCCAGGGCGAAGCCCACCAGGCCGGCTACTCGGTGCTGCTCGGGATCAGCGACCACGATGCCGACCGCGAGGCGGAGCTCCTGACGCTGATGCGCTCGCACCAGGCGGCGGGCACCATCCTCGGCCCGGCCGGCAGCGAGACGATCTATGCCGACGGCCGGCTGACACGGGGGCGGATGCATCTCGTCGCCGTCGACAACGCCTCGCCCGGGCTCGGCGTCGACGGCTTCGCGCTCGACAATCGCCGGGCGGCTGAGCTGGCGGTTTCGCACCTTCTCGAGCTCGGCCATACCCGGATCGGGGTGGTCGCCGGCATGCGCCACCAGTATGTCAGCCGGGAGCGCCTGGTCGGGCATGCCCGGGCGCTCCGGCGCGCAGGAGTAGCGCCCGATCCGGCGCTGGTGGTGCACGGCGACTTCCGCCTCGCCGAGGCGCGGGCCTGCACCCGGCATCTGCTCGCGCTCGCGCCGCGGCCGTCGGCGATCTTCGTCGCCAACAACCTGATGCTGATCGGCGTGATGCGCGCGCTCGCCGAGGCCGGCATCAGCGTGCCGCGCGACATGTCGGTCTGCAGCATCGACGACTTCCCCTGGGCGCCTGCCTTCCAGCCGGCGCTTACGGTCGTGCGCCAGCCGATCGCGGCGATGGCTTCGGCGGCCTTCGGGCGGCTGGTGGCGCGGCTGCGCGGCGAGGTGGACGGTGTGCCGGTGCAGCAGATCTTCGCGCCGGAGCTGGTGGTGCGCGATTCCTGCGCCCCGCTCGGGGCCTAGCCGGCTTCCGCGGGCGCGGCGTCTGGTCTAGAACGCCTCGAAGCCCCGAGAAGGCCCGCCGGGGCCGAGCCAAGAAGAAGCGCGCCCATGCCGACCGACCCCCGTCCGATCGATCACGCCGTCATCGCCGTCCATGATCTCGACGCCGCCCGTGCCGCCTTCGGCCGGCTCGGCTTCACGGTCGCGCCGGTGGCGCACCATCCCTTCGGCACCGCCAATTCGGTGATCCAGCTCGGCGGCACCTATATCGAGCTGCTGGCGGTCGAGGACGCCGGCCGCATCCCCGAGGCTGCCGAAGGTGCGCTCTCCTTCGCCGCCTTCAACCGCGATTTCCTCGCCCACCGCGAGGGCATGTCGATGCTGGCGCTGCAGAGCGCGGATGCCGCGGCCGACCGCGCCGCCTTCGCCGAGGCCGACCTTCCGACCTATGCGCCGGTGCACTTCACCCGCCTTGCCCGGGCGCCCGACGGCAACGACTACGAGGTCAGCTTCTCGGTGACCTTCACTTCGGATGCCCGCATCCACGAGGCCGGCTTCTTCACCTGCCAGCACCACGACCCGGAGCGGTTCTGGTGGCCCGCCTACCAGACGCACGCCAATGGCGCGGTGCGCATCGCCGGGGCGGAGATGGTCTCGCGCGATCCGGCCGACTATCACATCTTCTTCACCTACTTCACCGGCCAGCACGACATGCGCTCGGACAGCCTGATGGTCTCCTACGACCTCGGCCCGAACCGGCTCGACCTCCTGACCCCGGTGGCGGCGAAGGCGATGTACGGCGTCACCGCGCCGGCCGACGCGCGCCCGCGCTTCATCGCGCTCCGCATCGCCACCGACGACCTCGCGACGACGGCGGTCAAGCTGCGCGGCAACGGCGTCCCCTTCGTCGAGCGGATGGGCCGGCTGATTGTGCCGCCCGAGGCCGCCTGCGGCGTTGCGCTCGCCTTCGTCGAGGTCTAGCGGCTGGCGTCGCCCGCGCCGGACGCTATGATCGCGCCGCCATGAAACCCAATCCGCACGTCACCATCGGCAATGCCGTCTTCGGCAACGACCTGCCGCTCGCCCTCATCGCCGGCCCCTGCCAGCTCGAATCGCGCGACCACGCCTTCGACATCGCCGGGCGGCTCAAGGAGATGACCTCGGCGCTCGGCGTCGGCTTCGTCTACAAGACCTCGTTCGACAAGGCGAACCGCACCAGCCTCGCCGGCAAGCGCGGCATGGGGCTCGAGGCGGCGCTGGCGATCTTCGCCGACCTCCGGCGCGAGCTCGCCGTGCCGATCCTTACCGACGTCCACGAGCGCGAGCAGTGCGCGGTGGTCGCCGAGGTGGTCGACGTCCTCCAGATCCCGGCGTTCCTCTCGCGCCAGACGGACCTCCTCGTCGCCGCGGCCGAGACCGGCAAGCCGGTGAACGTCAAGAAGGGCCAGTTCCTCGCACCCTGGGACATGAAGAACGTCGTCCGCAAGCTGATCGACAGCGGCAATGCCGACGTCCTTCTCACCGAGCGCGGCGCGAGCTTCGGCTACAACACGCTCGTCTCCGACATGCGGGCCCTGCCGATCATGGCCGAGACCGGGGCGCCGGTGATCTTCGACGCCACCCATTCGGTCCAGCAGCCGGGCGGGCAGGGCACGTCCTCGGGCGGCGACCGTCGCTTCGTGCCGGTGCTGGCCCGCGCCGCGGTCGCGGTCGGCGTCGCCGGCGTGTTCATCGAGACCCACGAGGACCCGGACAACGCCCCGTCCGACGGCCCGAACATGGTGCCGCTCGCCGCGATGCCGGCGCTGGTCGAGCAGCTCGTCGCGATCGACCGGCTGGCGAAGGGCCTGGCTTAGCCCGCCCCGCCGGCGCGCAGCCAGTCCACCGTCTCCTTGAGACCCTCCTTGAGCGCCCGCGGCGCATAGCCGAGCTCGGCCTCGGCCTTGGCCGAGGAGTTTGCCCAGTCGTGGCTGTAGCGGCGCACCCAGGAGGGGGTGATCAGCGGCTTCCGGCCATAGCGGTCGGCGCGGTACTGCTCCACCCTGGCGAAGCCGAGGAGGAGCGCCACCGGCACGCCGAACAGCTTGTGCCGTGCGCCGGACACGTCGGCGAGCGTTGCGAAGAACTGGCGGTAGCTCGCGTTCTCGCCACCGAGGATATAGGCCTCGCCGGGACGACCCTTGGCCATCGCCGCAAGGTGGCCCTCGATGACGTCGTCGACGAAGACGTAGTTGCCGGAGCGCTTGCCGTCGCCGGGCAGCGCCCGCCACTTGCCGGCGACGTAGCGGGCGATCATCTGGGTCGCGGCGTTGCCCTCGACCATCGGGCCGGGGCCGTAGATCCGGGTCGGGCATACGATGGTGGCGTGGGTGCCGTTGGCGGCGCGTGCCTTCACCGCGACGTGCATCTCGGCCTTCGAGGATTCGTACTCGTTGAAGAACGGCACGCTCCGCGGCGTCGCCTCGTCGACCAGTCCGCCGTCGGAGGGACCGAAGACGCCGGCGGTCGAGGTGATGACGATGCGCTTGATGCCGGCGGCATCGGCCGCATCGAGCACGTTCAGCGTGCCGCCGACATTGACCCGGCGATAGTCCTCCGGGTCCTTCGCCCAGACGCTGACCAGCGCCGCGGCATGGAAGACGGCCTCGCAACCCTCTGCCGCGCGGGCGAGCGAGGCCGGGTCGAGGATGTCGCCCGGGAACGTCGTGATGCGCTCGTGGGCGAGTGCCTTCGCCTTCTCCGGCGAGCGGACGAGGGCATGGACGTCGGCGCCGCCATCGGCGAGCCGGCGGGCGAGGCGCTGGCCGACATAACCGGTGGCGCCGGTGATCAGGACCCTCACGCCGCGGCGCTCCCGAAGCCGAAGCGCATCGCCGGATTGGCGCGGACCGCCATGTAGTCGTTGAGCTGCGACATGATCACGTGGATCAGGAACGCGGCCCAGATCGCCCCGGTCTCGATCGCCGAGAAGCAGAGGACGATGCCGAGCGGCAGTGAACCGAGCGCCTCGCGCGGCCCCTTGGCGACATGGGCGAGGGCGTAGAGGACGACGTTGACGAGGATCGCCAGCCAGGCTGGCATCACCGCGAGGCAGGCGAACAGGAGGAAGCCGCGGAACAGGAACTCGTAGGCGAACATGTAGGCGGCGCAGGAGAGGAAGTTCGCCGCGACCGGCCAGACGCCCCAGCGCGGCACCCGCATCTCCGGGTACATCTCGAAGTTCTCCGGCTTGTGGGCGGTCAGCACGCAGCCGATGACGATCAGCACCGAGGCGCCGCCGGGCCAGAGCCAGGTGGTCGGCGGGATCGGCCAGACGACGCCGAGCCCGGCCGCGGTGAACGGCAGGAACAGGGCTGAGACCAGCGCCGCGCCGCCGCCGAGGATGATCACCCCAGCCGCACGCTTGGCGAGGACGCCGGGAATCGTGTCGCGGATCCGGTCGAAGGCCGAGGAGACGAT
>JAEVZM010000304.1 GCA_023392225.1 Pseudomonadota bacterium | reverse complement strand
GAACAGCGCCTTGGCGATCTCGACCAGCTGGCGGCGGCCGAGCGGCAGGCCCGCCACCGGCGTGGAGAGGTCCTCCTTGAGGCCGACGAGGTCGCAGACGGCGCGGGCCTTCCGGGCCAGCGCGCGGTAGTCGATGAGGCCGAAGCGGCGGGGATAGGCGCCGAGGCCGATGTTCTCGGCGATCGAGAGGTCGGCGGTGAGGCCGAGCTCCTGCTGGACCACGGCGACGCCGCCGCGCCGCGCATCGCGCGGGGTGAGGCTGCGGTGGCTCTCGCCCGCGATCTCGATGGTGCCGCTGTCGGGGACGAGGGCCCCCGACAGCAGGTTGATCAGCGTCGACTTGCCGGCTCCGTTCTCGCCGAGCAGCGCATGGATGCGTCCCGGGACGAGCGCGATCGACACGTCGTTCAGGACGCGGTTGCCGAAGAACGACTTCGACACGCCGCGAGCGGCGAGGACCGGGGTCGACTCCATCTTCTCGACGTCGAACGCCTACTTGCCGGAGACCAACTGCTCGAACAGCGCCTGGTCGTAGGGCGAGTAGATGTAGCCGTCGGCCGGGAAGTCGCCGGCGCGGGCGAGGTACTCGTCGATGTTGCTGTTGTCGATGATCGGCAGCGGCACTTCGATGAAGGGGGGAACGTCCTTGCCCTCGAGCGCCTGCACGGCAGTGTAGGCGGCGAGCGCGCCGAGCCAGTTCGGCTGCATGGTGGCCCAGGACGTCAGGTCCTTTTCCTTCCACAGCTCGAGGAACTGGCGGGCATTCTCACCGGTGATCGGCACCATCGGCCGGCCCTGCTTGTCCATGGCGAGGATGGCACCGGCCGAGAGCGCGCCGCCGAGCGACAGCACGCCGTCGATCTCGGGATGGGCGAAGAGGAGCGAGGTCACCGCCTCCTGCGCCGGGGCGACGTTGTAGGCGGTGTTGGTCTCGGCGAGGATCTCGATGCCGGGATTGGCGGCGAGCGCCTCGTTGGCGCCGGCACGACGATCTTCGGACACCGACACGCCGGCCGGGCCGTTGAGGACGAGGATCTTGCCCTTGCCGCCGAGCTGCTCGATCAGCCACTTGGCAGCGGTGTCGCCCCACTTGTTGGAGTCGGTGTTGATCTTCGCCGTCACCTGGTCGGTGTCGACGAGGCTGTCGAAGTTGATGATGGCGATGCCCTTGGCGCAGGCGTCCTCGAGCACGCGGGCCGGGGCGGTGGACGAGCCGGCGATCAGGAGGATCGCGTCGACGTCGGCATCGATCATCGACTGGATCTGCTGGATCTGGGTGTTGGCGTCGCCCTGGGCGTCGGTGATCACCAGCTCGTCGACGAGGCCCTCCTTCTTGAGCTCCTCGACCATCGAGGTGATCGTCCCCTCGGTCTGCTTCATCCAGGTCGGCACCGAGTAGATGTTGGCCCAGCCGAGCGTATAGGGCGGCTTGCGGTCGCCCTTGATGCAGTTGGCGGCGGCGTCGGCCGGCGCGCTGAATCCGACGGACGCGATCACGCCCAGGCAGATGGCGCTCACCGATGCGCAAAGAGTCGAAAGCTTCAGCATGGAATCCCCCTCGTTTGGTTTGATGGGACGACACCGGGCGGTCGGCGTGGTGCGGTCGCTGCGTTCAGGCTCCCGACGAGACGCGCATTCGCAATCTGCCCGTGGTCCGCTATAGTGGAATATATTGTGCTATAGCGGACGCGAAATGCTAGCCGTGCTTCCGCCGGGTGGCAATGGGCAAACGACGGGACGGGAGCTTCTCCGGTGGATCAAAGGGTCGACAGCGGTGTCCGTCGCCGGACGCGCGGACTGGAGCGTGCGTTCGAGATCCTCGGTTTCCTGCGCGAGCGGGGGGCGCCGATGCGGCCCTACGAGATCGCGGTCGGGCTCGGGGCGCCGAAGTCGACGGCCTATGAGCTGATCAACCTGATGCTCGCCGCCGGCATGCTCGAGACGGTCGACAAGGAGGGCAGGGTGTTCCTCGGCCGGCGGCTCTACTATCTCGGCATCGCCTACGAGCGCCACTTCGACATCACGCGCGAGTGCCGGAGCTATCTCGACCACCTCGCCGAGGTGACCCGCGAGACCTCGCAGCTCTGCATGCTGGATGGCGACAAATACACCGTCGCCATGATGCACGAGGGCCGGCGGCCGTTCCGCATCAGCTCCGACGTCGGCGAGCCGGTGCCGATCCCATGGACCGCCTCGGGCCGGCTGCTGGTCTCGCACATGAGCGATGCCGAGATTCTCGACTTCATCCCGCCGGACGACTTCACCCTGCCGGGCGGGGGGCGGCTCGACCCGGCCCGCTTCCTCGCGGAGGTCCACGGCGCGCGCGAGGCGGGCCTTTTCACGTTCGACTCGATCGCCGACAACTTTACCCACTGCTTCGCCGCGCCGGTCTACCAGGATGGCCGGATCTGCGTCGCAACGCTCTGCCTGATCGCGCCGCGCGAGGATGCTGCCCGCAACTACGCCGGCTACTGCGACGCGCTTCGAACCTCCGCCGGAGAGCTGACCGAGAAGCTGGCTTCCTCGCCCGGCGGTCTCGGCCGGGTGCCGACGGTCACGTAGCCCACGGTCGATCGGGAGACGTGCCGGACCGGCCGGAGACACGCAGCGCTGCGCGAGGCCGAGCGGCGTTGGAGAGCGGGCCGAGGGGCGCCTCAGGCCTTCCTGGCCGCGATGCGGTTGAGCATGTCGACCATGTCGTCGGCGTCCTCCAGCGACAGCCCGCTTGACGACGAGCCGTTCACCGCCGCCAGCGCGCCGGTGGTCGTGTCGAACACGGCCCAGCCGTCGCCGTCGGGGTCGCGGCTGCTGTAGTAGCGGTCTCGGCGGATCTTCAGCCGGAAGCGGCTGGTCTTCTTCGCCACCGCCTGCTGCCTCGCTTCGACGCTGTTGAACATCTCCACGAGCTCGTCGACATCCTCCCCGGCGACGTTGTCGTGCGGGGTGCCGTTGGTTTCCGCCGGCGCGCCGGTGCTCCTGTCGATGACAGTCCAGCCGGATCCGCCGGGATTTCGCTGTGAGTAGTACCGAGCCCTCATGCGCGAAGCGTATCAGACTTGCGGAAAATTGTACCAGCGGCATTGGCCCTGATCGCGCGACGATCGCCTCAAGACGGCCCCCTGGATCGTGAGGCGCGCCGGGGCCTTCGCTGCTATGGTGACGCCTCAATGATCGGGAGACGGGCAGGCATGAGAAATGTCGTCGTCGCGGTGCTGCTTCTCGGCGGCTCGATGCTGCCGGCCAGCGTCCGGGCCCAGCCGCCGATGCCGGAGGACAGCTCGGTGCCGGGCGCCTGCGCGTGGGAATGGATGTCGGGCGCCGGCGTCGGAATTTGGGCCGAGCGCTGCACGCTCGCCACCGGCGTCTGGGTTCCCCGCTTCGACGCGGCGCTGCCCGGCTTCGTACTGACCATCGACGGCGCGCCGGTGGATACGATCCTCCAGCTCTTCGAGAAGCCTGCGGAGGCGCCGGTCGAGGCGATCCTGCC
>JAEVZM010000607.1 GCA_023392225.1 Pseudomonadota bacterium | reverse complement strand
GCGAAGGCCAGGGCCCTCGCCGCGGCACCGCCGAGGCCACCACCGAGCACGATCCGCTCGGGGTCGAGCGCGGCGACGAGGCTGTCGATGGCTGCCCGGAGCGGCCCGGCCCAGCGGACCAGCAGGTCCCGCGCCGCGGCGTCGCCGCCCTCTGCCGCCGCCAGCAGCTCCTCGACCCGGGTCGCGGGCGGCAGTCCCGCTTCGGCGATCAGCCGGCGCAGAGCGGTGCCGGAGCTGGTCGTCTCGACGCAGCCGCGGCGGCCGCAGGCGCAGGGGAGCCCCGCATGGTCGACCGTGACGTGGCCGAACTGGCCGGCGCTGCGGAGGCCGCGCAGCACCCGGCCGCCGACCAGCGCCGCACCGCCGATGCCGGTGCCGATGGTGAGCATGGCGACGTTGTCGGTGCCCGCCGCGGCGCCGTAGCGCCACTCCGCGATGAGCGCGAGATTGGCGTCGGTGTCGAGCACCACCGGCTTGCCGAGGGCGTCCTCGATCGCGGGAACCAGCTCGACGCGGGAGAGATCGAGAAAGCCGCCGGAAAGCACCCGGCGCGCCGTGACGTCGACCCGGCCCGGCGCCCCGAGACCGAGGCCGGCCACGGCCGGGCCATCGAGCGCGCGGGCGAGCGCGATGATCTTCTCCAGCGCATCGACGGGATCGCCGCGGGTGCCGGCGCTCCGGGCGTCGAGGACGGTCCCGTCCGGCCCGACGCGCGCGACGCGGAGGTTGGTGCCGCCGATGTCGACCCCGATGGCCTCGCCGCCGGCGCTCATCTCAGGCGGCGGACAACGCCTCGGCGCGCGCCTTGCGGCCTTCGCGGACCACGGCGTGGATCTCCTCGAGCCGCGGCACCGCAACCCGGGTGAGCCGCTCGCGGGTGACGCTGCGGTCGAGCGAGATGCAGTCCTTCCAGAGCGCGCGGCCGGCGATGACGCCCGTCGCGCCCTCGGCGACCGCCGTCCGCACTTGGCCGAGAAAGGCCTCGTGATCGACACCCGCCGAGAGAATGGTCCAGGGCACGTGACCCGCCATCCGGTTGATCGCCGCGCAGGATGCCGCGGTGCCCGGATAGGGTACCTTCAGCAGCTTGGCGCCGCAATCGAGCGACATGCGCACCCCGCCCTCGACCAGCTCCGGCAACGCCTTGGCGTAGTCCTCCTTGGACTCCCCCTCGAGCGCATAGGTGAGGAACTCGACGACGAGAAGCAGGTCCTCCCGCTGGAAATCCTCGATGCAGCGGCTGAGGATGTCGAGGTTGTGGCCATCGGCCTCGGGACGGTCGGGGCGGAGATAGACCATGATCTTGCCGCCGGTGCCGCCGAGCTCGCGCACCTGGCGGGCCGAGATGTCCTTGGCCAGCCGCGACAGGCGATAGCCCGACGCATCGGTATCGAAGCCGGAGGCATCGAGCCCGATCAGGAGGCCCACGTCGCGCGGCAGCGTGCCGTCCCGGACCACGCCCGGCACGGCGCAGATCGGGTCGAGCAGCACGGCGGAGGCGTGGGCGCCGAGATACTGGACGATGTCCGACTTCACCACCCCGAGGTCGGCATTCGAGATCGCATCGCGCGACGCCTGGTCCGGCGCCAGCAGCTGGCGCATGCCGCCCCGCTGGTCGCAGGCGATGGCCACCATCGCGCCGTCGGCGGTGCAGACCTGTTGGAAGCCGCGGAGCTCCGCGGTGGTGAAATGCGTCATGAACTTCCCCTGCTGCCCTCAGCCACCGATCATCGTCCGCACGACCTCGTTCGACTCCGTCTCGGCGGTCACGAAGTCTCCGACCTTGCTGCCCCGTCTCATGACGAAGATGCGGTCGGAAATCTCGAACACGTCCTGCATGTTATGGCTGATCAGGATCACCGGCACGCCGCGCGACTTGAGCATGCGGATGAGCTCCATGACCTTGCGCTGCTCGGGCACGCCGAGGGCCGCGGTCGGCTCGTCCATGATCATGATCCGCGCCTGCCAGTAGACGGCGCGCGAGATCGCCACCGCCTGGCGCTGGCCGCCGGAGAGCTGGCGCACTGGCGCCTCGAGGTCCGGGATGCGGATGTGCAGCTCGTCGAGCACCGTGCGCGCTTTCTGGCGCATCTCGGGCTGATTCAGGCCGGGCAGGATGCCGAAGCGGCGGCGCTTCAGCTCGCGGCCGAGGAAGATGTTGTCGGCCGCGGTGAGATTGTCGCAGAGCGCGAGGTCCTGGTAGATCGTCTCGATGCCGGCGGCGCGGGCGTCCTCCGGCGAGTTGAACACCTTCGGCTGCCCGTCGAGCTCGATGGTGCCGCCGTCGGAGCGGAACACCCCCGAGATCATCTGCACCATCGTCGACTTGCCGGCGCCGTTGTCGCCGACCAGGGCCAGCACTTCGCCCGGGTGCAGGTCGAGATCGACGCCGTTGACCGCGACCAGCCCACCGAAGCGCTTGACCAGCCCGCGGCAGCGCAGGATCGGGGCCGTCGACACGGCTGCGGCGGCGCTCATCGCGTGATCCTCAGCTTGGCCTGGTCGGCGAGGACGGCGAGGATGATGACGGCGCCGACCGCCGAGTACTGCCAGAAGGGATCGATGCCGAGCAGCACGAGCCCGTTCTGGATGACGGCGATGATCATCGCGCCGACCAGCGTGCCGGTGATCCGGCCCTCGCCGCCGAACAGCGAGGCGCCGCCGATGACGATCGCCGCGATCGAGGACAGGAGCAGCGCATCGCCCGAGTTGGCGACGCCGCCGGTATAGCGCATCACGTACATGAGGCCGGCGAGCGAGGCCATCACCGAGGACAGCACATAGACCTTGAAGAGGTTGCGGCGGACCGGGATGCCGGCGCGGAGCGCCGCCTTGGCGCTGCCGCCGATGGCGTAGACGTGCCGGCCGAACTGGGTCGAGGCGAGGAGCCAGCCGCAGAACAGGGTGAGGACCGCCGCGTAGAGCAGCTGCAGCGGAATGAAGCTCTGGACGTTGCGGACTTCCGGGCCGGCGACGCCCTCGGGCATGCCGAACAGGCTGAAGCCGAATTCCGGGTGCCAGTAGGCGACGAAGCCGTTGCCGAGCTGGCCGAGGCCGGGAATCTGGATGCTGACCGGCGGGCCGCCGGAGAGCACGTAGGCGATGCCCTGGGCGATGCCGAGCGTACCGAGCGTGGCGATGAACGGCGAGACATTGAGGCGGGCGACGACGAAGCCGTTGAAGAGCCCGGCCGCCACGCCGACACCGATGCCGCCCGCCGCGCCGGCGGCGAGCGCCAGCGGCAGCGGATAGCCGACCATGTTCTGCATGATCATCGAGATGACCACGGTCGCGAGGCCCATCACGTAGCCGACCGACAGGTCGATGCCGCCGGAGATGATCACGAAGGTCTGGCCGAGCGCGAGCACGAGCACGATGGCCATGTTCGCGCCCATGGCCTGGAAATTGAACAGGTCGAAGAAGTGCGGGGTCGTCGCAGTGAAAAACGCGATCAGCGCGAGGAGGAAGAGCCACGCCCAGACAC
>JAEVZM010000635.1 GCA_023392225.1 Pseudomonadota bacterium | reverse complement strand
AGCGCGAAGCTCACCAGCCCATGCGCGACAGCGACCGCCGAGCCCGAGGACGAGCCGCCCGGCACCAGCGCCGGGTCGAGCGCGTTGCGCGGCGCCGGATAGGGGGTGCGCACGCCGACGAGGCCCGTGGCGAACTGGTCGAGATTGGTCTTGCCGATCGGAATCGCGCCGGCCGCCATCAGGCGCTCGACCGCCGTTGCCGATCGCGCAGGCAGATAGGCGAAGTCCGGGCAGGCGGCGGTGGTCGGCATGCCCGCGACGTCGATGTTGTCCTTGACTGCGAACGGCACGCCCCAGAGCGGCTTCTGCGGATCGTAGGCGCCCAGCGCCTCCGCCGCGGCAATGACGCTTTCCTCCGGGGCAAGACTGATGAAAATTCCGGCATCGTCGACGGCCGAGATGCGTCGGTAGACCTCCCGAACGACGTCGGTCGCCCCGGCACCGTCCGCATAGGCGGCCCTAAGCCCCGGAATATTCAGGTCAGTCTCCACAGGCATCCCCTTCCAAGTCAACGAAGTCTCATCGATTCGAGAATTGCATGCAATTGCCCGGCCAAGCCAGGGCCTGGATTGAATTCGGCGTGCCCGGTGTGCAAAGACCCGGCAGAGTCGTCGCCTTGAAGGAGCGGATATCGCTATGAAGACACTTCTCGTCACCGGTGCGGCCGGTAACGTCGCCCGGCAGACGCGCCCGCTCCTCCGCCAGCACTATCGGCTCCGCCTCTCCGACCGCAGGCCGATTCCCGATCAGGCGCCGGACGAGACCCTCTACGCCGCCGACCTCGGCGACATGGCGGCGCTGCGCCAGGCGGTGCGCGGCGTCGACGGCATCCTCCACCTCGGCGGCTACCCGGTCGAATCCTCCTGGGAGGTGATCCACGAAGCCAACATCCTCGGCTGCCACAACCTGTTCGAGGCGGCGCGGCTGGAGGGCGTGCGCCGCGTCGTCTTCGCCTCGACCAATCACGTCATGGGCTACTACCCGCGCAGCGAGACGATCGACACCAACGTCCCCGTCCGGCCCGATACGCGCTACGGCCTCTCCAAGGCCTTCGGCGAGGCGCTTGCCGCGCTCTATGCCCACAAGTACGGCGCCGAGGTGCTCTCCATCCGCATCGGCAGCCTCAGCCCGGAGCCGATGGACGCCCGGGCGTTAGCGATCTGGCAGAGCCCCAGGGACTTCGTCCAGCTGGTCCGCATCGGGCTCGAGCACCCGGGCCTTCGCAACGAGATCGTCTACGGCATGTCCGACAACGCCCGGGCCTGGTGGGACAACACGAAGGCGCACGCGCTCGGCTATCGGCCCGAGGACCGCTCCGAGGACTTTGCCGGCAAAGTCCTCGTAAACGACACCGGCCCGAGCGGCGACCCCCGAGTGGACCACAACCAGGGCGGAGTCTTCTGCATCGCGGAATAGCTCGGAAACGGCCGTTTCTCAGGCCTTAGGACGTCGTTTACCTGGGTTATCCACACCCGCGAAAATTGCTTGCGAATCGGTCCCTGATTGGGCAATTATCGGGGTGTCGATGGTGATTTGCAGTTGCTTTGCCGGTAGCTGCTCGCTGGTCGGAGGGGTTCCGAAGACTGGTGACCATCAACGTCATGTTGGAGTTTTACTTGCGATCCTAATGCCTGCTTATATGTCCGGTTTTTTTCGCTCCGGGCGATGGTTCCTTCAGAACGGCCACTTTCACTACATTGTTGGATACGGCGCCGGCCCTCGGGCCGGCGTTTGCGTTTTGGGGGACGGCCACGCCGCAGCGCCCCGAACCTTCTCCCGCGATGCAGCAACTTGACGGGCCGGGCGCGCGCCGCGCAAGGTGATCGCATGATCTCGGCGCTCAAGCGATTCCTGGCCGACCTAGGCGGCACCCCAGAACCCAAGCCGATGAGCGCAGACGAAGGCCGCCTCGCGGCCGCGGCGCTGCTCTACCACGTGACCGCCATCGACGGGACGATCGAGGACGAGGAGCGCGATCGGCTCCGCGCCCTCCTTCGCGAGCGCTTCTCCCTCGACGACGCCGGGCTCGACGCCCTGATGGCGGCTGCCGAGGATGCCGACCGGCAGGCGGTCGACCTCTACGGCTTCACCAGCGTGCTGAAGAGCCGGCTCGAGCTCGCCGAGCGCGAGCGCATCGTCGGCATGATGTGGGATCTGGTCTTTGCCGACGGCAAGGTCCACGAGTTCGAGGACAACCTGATCTGGCGGACGGCCGAGCTGCTCGGCGTCTCCTCCGAGGTCCGGATTCGGCTGAAGCAGGCGGCCCGCGACCATGGCGGCGCCTGATCTCAAGCCGGTCCTCATCGTCCTTCATCAGGAGCACTCGACGCCCGGACGGGTCGGCCTCCGGCTCGCGGCGCGCGGACACCCGCTCGACATCCGGCGGCCGCGATTCGGCGACCCGCTGCCCGAGACGCTGGCCGGACACGCCGCGGCCGTCATCTTCGGCGGGCCGATGAGCGCCAACGACCCGGACGAATACATCCGTGTCGAGACCGAGTGGGTGAAGGTGCCGCTCGCCGAGCAGGCGCCGTTTCTCGGCCTCTGTCTCGGCGCCCAGATGCTCGCCCGCCATCTCGGCGCCGAGGTCCGCCCCGATCCGGACGGCCAGGTCGAGGTCGGGTTCTATCCGCTACACCCGACCGAGGCCGGGCGGGCGCTGCTGCCGGCATGGCCCGACAAGGTGCATCACTTCCACCGCGAGGGCTTCGACCTTCCCGCCGGTGCGACCCTCCTCGCCACGGGCGACGTCTTCCCCAACCAGGCCTTCTCCTACGGCGAGACCGCCTTCGCCCTTCAGTTCCACATCGAGCTGACCAACGCGATGGTCGGCCGCTGGACCCGCACCATCGCCGAGCGTGCCATCCAGCCCGGCACGCAGATGGCCGAGCAGCATTTCGCCGGCCGGGCGCTGCACGACTGGAAGACCACGGAGTTCCTGGAGCGGTTCCTCGACCTCTGGCTCGCCAGGGACCGGCGCGGCGGCTGATCTCGCATTCTGCGAGACGTTTCGCAAAATGCGACGCGCCGCCCCTTGGCGAAACAGGAACGCCGTCAACATATGGTCGATCAGCCGCGGCGAGCGACCACATGATGTAGCTCCCTGCGCACCCGGAGGGTGGCAGGCGCTTTGCGAGAGAGAAGGCATGCTGGCATCTGGTACTGCGTAGCCAGCGATCAACTTGGCGGGGAAGATGCGCCGTTGACCCCCGGCGTGGTCGTCCCCGTGAGGTGGCTTTT
>JAEVZM010000594.1 GCA_023392225.1 Pseudomonadota bacterium | reverse complement strand
CCGGCGGGCAGGCCAATGCGCGCCGGGTGCTGTTGCCCGGCTGCAAGGTCCAACATTGGGATTTGCTGGAGAATCCCGGGCGCTGCGACGGGCCGGGATGAGTCTGCGCGGCAGATATAGTTTCGCGCGGACGGCAGGGCAACCCGGCCCCGGGCGTGCGGGCCTGCGGCATCTGTCCCTTAGGGTGATTGTCGCGGCCGATCCAGCGCCCCTATGGTGGTGGCGGCCGATGGCGTGGTGCGTCGGCGAGGAGGCAGGACCGATGACGGAGCGCGTGAAGGTGATCGACAGCGCGGGGCTCGCGCGGACCAGGGTCTGGGGCGAGGGCGATGCGGCCGTCCGCTGGCAAGGCGCATTTGCCGCCTGCGGCGGGCGCGGCGCGACCGCTTCGTCCACCATCGTCTACGAGGTGGAGCCAGGCGGTCGCCTCGGCTGGCACACCGACGCCACCGAGGAAACCCAGTACATCATCGCCGGCAGCGGCCTCCTCCATCTCGAGGACGGCTCGAGCCTGCCGGTCGGCCCCGGCAGCGTCTGCGTGCGGCCGACGCCGATGCGGCACGACCTCGAGAACACCGGCGGTGAGACGCTGCGGGCGGTCGCCTTCTTCGCGGCGGCGATGTTCACCCAGACCTTCGACGACCGGATGATGCCGCCCGGGACCCATGTCCTCGGCACTCCCAACCGCGAGGGCGAGACGGCCTACTGAGCCTCCCCGGGGTGGACGGCGGCGCTGCCGCGCGATATCGCGTCAGGACGAGAAGCGGAGGCCGGCAGCGATGATCTTCATCACCCAGGGGCGCTACACCCAGGAAGCACGGGCGAACATGCTCGCCGATCCCGACGCGCGGGCGCCGGCGCTCGAGCAGTTGCTCAAGACCGCCGGCGTCAAGCTGGTCAACGCCTTCTGGACCTTCGGCGACTACGACTTCCTCGTCATCGTCGATGCGCCGGACGAGCACATCTGGATGCAGGTGCTGCTCGTCGCCTCGGCGACCGGCGGCATCGCCGATTTCCGGACGATCCTCGCCCTGCCCATGGCGGACGGCGAGAAGGACTACGCCGCGGCGGCGGACCTCGCCCGCCGCTTCCGCGAGTCCGCCGGGGACTAGGCGTCGCCGCCGCGCCGGCTTTCCGCGACCGCGTCGAGCGACCGCTCGAGGTCGGCGATCAGGTCGTCCGGCTCCTCGAGCCCGACATGCAGCCGGACCAGCGGCGTTCCCTCGGGCCACGGCACCGCTGAGCGGATGTTCTTGGTCTTGGCGAGGATGACGAGGCTCTCGAAGCCGCCCCACGAGGCGCCGATCCCGAACAGGCGGAGCCCGTCGACGAACGCCTTGGCTTCGTCCTCGCTCCAGCCGTCGAACACCACCCCGAACAGGCCGCTCGCGCCGGTCATGTCGCGGCGCCAGAGGGTGTGGCCCGGATCGCCCGGCAGGGCAGGATGGAGGACGCGCGCCACTTCCGGGCGGGAAGCGAGCCAGGTGGCGACCGCGATGCCGCTGGCCATCTGGCGATCGAGCCGGATGCCCATGGTCCTGAGCCCGCGGAGGGCGAGGTAGACGTCGTCGGGCCCGACATGCATGCCGAGCGTGCCGTGCGTCTCCTTGACCATGCGCCAGGCACGCTGGTTCGCCGCGATGGTGCCGATCATCACGTCCGAATGGCCGACCAGGTACTTGGTGCCGGCGACCACGGCGATGTCGACGCCATGGTCGAGCGGGCGGAAGTAGAGCGGCGTCGCCCACGTGTTGTCGGCGATGACGTAGGCGTCGCGGGCATGGGCCGCGGCGGCGATCGCCGGGATGTCCTGCATCTCGAAGGTGAGGGAGCCCGGCGCCTCGAGATAGACCGCTGTCGTCGCGTCGGTGAACAGCGCGTCGATCCCGGCGCCGATCGCGGGATCGAAGTAGGTGACGTCGACGCCGAGGCGCTGGAGGACGGTGTCGGCGAAGTGGCGGACCGGACCGTAGACGCAGTCGGCGATGAGGACATGGCCGCCGGCAGCGACCACGGACAGGAGCGCCACCGAGGCCGCCGCGAGGCCGGACGGGCAGAGCACGGTGCCGGCCGCGCCTTCCATCTCGCTGATCGCGGATTCGAGCGCCTCGCTGGTCGGCGTGCCGCGCCGTCCGTAGACGTAGCGCTGCCGGCCCGACAGCAGCGCGTCGGTGTTCTCGAACAGGACGGTCGAGGCGTGGACCACCGGAGGATTGACGAAAGGCCCGGTGAGATCGGGGCTCCGGCCCGCTCGAACGAGGCGCGTGGCCGGGCTTAGCCCGTCCTGGTCATCGGCGGGAGAGGCCATGTCTTGCGTCTTCTCGGTTCTGGTTTTTCCGCAGTGCGGCACTTGACCAGGCTGGAATAATCGCCTGTGATGACCGGGTCAATCAGGCGAACCATGAACCAAGGCAAGTGCTTGCGTTTCAAACGATTGAAGAGACCGACGCCGGCATTCGGGCTGTGCTGCCGTCCGCAAGAAACTTGCATCATTCGCGAACCAGGGGACAGGAAGGGACAGGCCATGGCTATGAAAACACTGCTCATGCCGGTGATCGCCGGAGCTGCTATCGCTTTCGTTACGGGCGCTGCCTCGGCAACGACTCTTGAAGACGTGAAGGCGAAGGGCTTCGTCCAGTGCGGCGTCAATACCGGGCTGCTCGGCTTCGCCTCCCCGGATGATGCCGGCAACTGGAAGGGCTTCGACGTCGACTACTGCCGCGCCGTCGCCGCCGCGATCTTCAACGATCCCGACAAGGTCAAGTACACCCCGCTCTCGGCCAAGGATCGCTTCACGGCTCTCCAGTCGGGCGAGGTCGACATGCTGGCCCGCAACACGACGTGGACGATGTCGCGCGACACCTCGCTCGGCCTCACCTTCGCCGGCGTCAACTATTACGACGGACAGGGCTTCATGGTCCGCAAGTCGCTGGGCGTCGATTCAGCGCTGCAGCTGTCCGGCGCGTCGGTCTGCGTGCAGAGCGGCACCACCACCGAGCTCAACCTCACCGACTACTTCACGGTGAACAACATGGAGCTCAACCCGGTGGTGTTCGAGCCGCTGGCGGAGACCGAAGCCGCCTATGACGCCGGCCGCTGCGACGCCTACACGACCGACGCGTCGGGCCTCTACGCGACCCGCCTCAAGCTCGCCAATCCGGACGACCACATCATTCTCCCCGAGATCATCTCCAAGGAGCCGCTCGGCCCGGTGGTCCGCCAGGGCGACGAGGAGTGGTTCAACATCGTCAAGTGGGTGCACTTCGCGCTGCTCAATGCCGAGGAGCTCGGTGTCACCCAGGCCAACGTCGCGGAGATGAAGGCCAGCGACAACCAGGAGGTTCGCCGCCTGCTCGGTGTCGACGGCGCCTTCGGCGAGGGTATTGGCCTGTCGAACGACTGGGCGGCCAACGTGATCTCCGACGTCGGCAATTACGGCGAGATCTTCGAGCGCAATATCGGTGCCGATTCCAACCTCCAGATCGCGCGTGGTCTCAACGCGCTCTGGACCAAGGGCGGCATCCAGTACGCTCCGCCGGTCCGCTAGTCCCAGGCGTCAGGATTCTGGCGGGCGGCCCCCGGCTTGCCCGCCAGCCCTACGCGGACGATGACGGCAAACACGCCCGGTGACGGCCCGCAGGACCGACCAGTTCGGTCGCACCGGACCTCGCCCCTCTACGATCCCTTCTACCGCGGGATCGCGGCGCAGGCGCTGGTCGCCATCGCGCTCGTCCTGCTGATCGGCTGGTTCGCCAGCAACACCATCGACAACCTGCGGCGGGCGAACATCGCCTCCGGCTTCGACTTCCTCTGGAACCGGGCCGGGTTCGACATCTCGCAGCACCTCATCGACTACACGCCCGACGATAGCTACGCCCGGGCGTTCGTCGTCGGCCTCCTCAACACGCTGCTCGTCGGCGTCGCCGGGATCGTGCTCGCGACCGTGATCGGCTTCGTCATGGGCGTCGCGCGGCTGGCCAAGAACCCGCTGCTCTCCGGCATCGCCGCCGTCTATGTCGAGACGCTCCGCAACATCCCGGTGCTGCTCCAGCTGCTGTTCTGGTACAGGGCGGTGCTGGCCGTGCTGCCGGCGCCGCGGCAGGCGATCGACCTGCCGTTCGGCAGCTACCTGTCCAACCGCGGCCTTCTCCTGCCCCATCTCATCTGGGGGGAGGGCGCGATCGCGAGCCTCGTCGCGCTGGGGATCGCGATCGTCGTGGTGATCGTCGTCGCGACCTGGGCGAGACGCCGCCGGATGGCGACGGGGCAGCCGTTCCCGACCTTCCTCGTCGGTCTGGCGATCCTGGTCCTCGTCCCGGGCGTGGTCTTCGTCGCCACCGGCATGCCGCTGACCCTCGAG
>JAEVZM010000585.1 GCA_023392225.1 Pseudomonadota bacterium | reverse complement strand
GCCCGCCAATGGCGCCCCGCCCCGGAAGCTCGTGGTCTTCCTCCACGGCTACGGCGCCGATGGGAACGACCTGATCGATCTCGGCCGGATGTTCGCGACCATCCTTCCCGACACGGCATTCGTCTCGCCCAATGCGCCCGCCCCGTGCGACGAGTCGCCGATGGGCCGGCAGTGGTTCCCGCTGGCGCTCGGCGACATGCACCTCTACTGGCGCGGCGTCGAGAGCGCCGCCCCCGCGCTCGACGCCTTTCTCGATGCCGAGCTCGACCGCCTCGGCCTCACCAACCGCGACCTCGCGCTGGTCGGCTTCAGCCAGGGCACGATGATGGCGCTCCATGTCGGCCTCCGCCGGAAAGGCGGCATCGCCGGCATCGTCGGCTATTCGGGGCTGCTCGCCGGGCCCGAGCATCTCGCCGACCCGGGCGTCCACAAGGTGCCGATCCTGCTCGTCCATGGCGACGCCGACCCGATCATCCCGGTGATGGCGCTGCACGCCTCGGTGCAGGCGCTCGGTGGCGCCGGCCTGGTCACCGAGTGGCACGTCTCGCCCGGCCTCGCCCACGGCATCGACGAGGCCGGCTTGCGACTCGGTGCGGACTTCCTCCGCCGGGTGCTGGCGGGATAAGGTCGCCCCCCACGGATTCGTGACACTTCGGCTTCGGGCCGGTTTCGGGAGGGACCAAGAGACCAATGGCGACCATCGTCTGCTACGGGGATTCGAACACCTGGGGTGCCATCCCCATGAAGAGCCGCGCCGATCTCGGGCGCTTTCCGCTCGCCGAGCGCTGGCCGAGCGTGATGGGCGAGGCGCTCGGCGGCGGCCACACGGTGATCGCCGAGGGCCTCAACGGCCGCACCACCACCCACGACGATCCGGCCGACAGCGGCCCGGTGAAGAACGGCCACCGCTTCCTGCCGGTGGTGCTCGATTCCCACGCCCCGATCGACCTCGTCATCATCAAGCTCGGCACCAACGATCTCAAGATGCGGTTCTCGGTGCCGGCCTACGACATCGCCGACGGCGCCGGCCGCCTCGTCGACCTGGTGCTCGCCTCCAAGAACGCGCCGGCCAAGGCGCCGCCCAAGGTGCTCCTGATCGCGCCGGCGCCGATCGCCGGCCTCGGCTGGCTCGGCGAGATGTTCGAGGGCGGCGAGGCCAAGTCGCAGAAGCTCGGTGCCGAGATGAAGCGGGTCGCCGACGACCGCGGCGTCGCCTTCCTCGACGCCGGCACCGTCGTCACCTCGAGCCCGGTCGACGGCATACACCTCGACAAGGAGGGCCAGCGGGCGCTCGGCGAGGCGGTGGCGGCGAAGGTCAGGGAGATCCTCGGCCTCTGACGGCCGAGTGACCCAAGGTGCCGGCGTTCCGTGCGGGGCGCCGGCCCTAGCCCTCGCGCCAGGCGAGGGGATGCTCGGCGAGCGCCCGGTCGAGCGTGACGAGGCGCATGCCCTCCACCGCACACTGGCCGAGCAGCAGCCGGTCGAACGGATCGCGCGTCGCCGGCTCCGGGTCGACCGCCGCCAACGCATGGCGATGGTCGATGGGGAGGAGTTCAAGAGAGGATTCTGCGCAGTATGGCGGGATCGCTTCGAGCGCATAGGGCGTCTCGAGCTTCCCGATCCGGGTCTTGATCGCGATCTCCCACAGGCTCGCTGCACTCACGACCTTGGTTTCGGGACCCTGGAGGAGCGCACCGATCGCCGGTCCAAGCCGCGCCGGCTCCTCCCGAAGGAGGGCAACGAGGATATTGGTGTCGAGCAGGAAGGGCACTACTTGCTCGGCTCCTGCGGCAGTGGCTGAAGCAGGAAATCTTCCGGCAACGGATCGTCGAAGTCGGGGGCGACGTAGCTGAAGAAGCTGTCGCCTCCCAGCGAGCGCAGGTACCGTCGACCCGCCTCGAGATCGAGGCCCCCCTTCTTCACATGCGACACGAGGTCGAGCACCGGCTGGCCGTTGCGGGTGATGGTCACGCGCTCGCCGGCCTCGACCCGGCGGGCGAGCTCGGTCAGGCGGTTCTTCGCCTCCTTCATCGAGACGGTCACCGTGCGGCTCGGGGGGTGGTGCTTGTTCATGACCAGAATATAGCTACCGGTAGCTACCGGCCGCAAGTCGTCCCATCGCCCGGTTCCGTTCCGAGCCTTGCCGCCGATATGCTATGAATTCGGCAAAGCCTGAGGAGCGGAAACGACCCCATGTCCCCGACCGCCGCCATCGAACGCGACCGCGCCGCGGTCCACCACCTGCCCAACGCCCTGCCCGAGCACCCGGACAACCCCGGCATCCCGTTCGACGCCGAACCGGTCGAGACCGTGCGGGTCAACCTCTCCGCGGTCGAGCGCCGCGCGGCGACCCTCCCCGGCCGGCGGACGGTGAAGAAGGAGTGGCAGGCGGCGTGGCTGGTGCGGGCGATCGAGTGCATCGACCTCACCACGCTCTCCGGCGACGATACCACCGGCCGGGTCGAGCGGCTCTGCGCAAAGGCCCGCCACCCGCTCCGCATCGACATCAAGGAGGCGCTCGGCCTCGGCGGCCGGCGGCTGACCACCGGCGCGGTCTGCGTCTACCACCGCTTCGTTTCGACCGCGGTCGCGGCGCTCGAAGGCTCCGGCATCCCGGTCGCCGCGGTCTCGACCGCCTTCCCCGCCGGCCTCGCCCCGTTCGAGACCCGGCTCCGCGAGATCGAGGCCTCGGTCGCCGACGGTGCCCGGGAGATCGACATCGTCATCACCCGCGAGCATGTGCTCCGCGGTGACTGGCAGGCGCTCTACGATGAGGTCCGCGCCTTCAAGGCCGCCTGCGGCCCCGCCCACATGAAGACCATCCTCGGCACAGGCGACCTCCGCACGCTCCGCAATGTCGGCAAGGCCTCGATGGTGGCGATGATGGCCGGCTCGGACTTCATCAAGACCTCGACGGGCAAGGAAGGCGTCAACGCCACCATCCCCGTCGCCCTGGTCATGCTCCGCGCCATCCGCGCCTATCGCGAGATGACCGGCCACGTCGTCGGCTTCAAGCCGGCCGGCGGCATCTCCACCGCCAAGGACGTGATGACCTATGAGTTCCTGATGAAGGAGGAGCTCGGCAATGCCTGGCTGCAGCCGGGCCTCTTCCGGATCGGCGCCTCCTCGCTCCTCGCCGACATCGAGCGCCAGCTCGAATACTACGTCACCGGCCGCTACGCCTCGTTCGACCACCACGGCATGGCGTGATGTCGGCACAAGGCATCCGCGCGCAGGTTCGTGAGGCGGCTGCCGGGCTGAGCCCGTGGGAGGCGATCCCCGAGGATCGGCTCGCCGCCATCGGCACAGCGTGTGGCGCCGCGGAGATAGCCGAGATCATCGCCATCATCGACGACCTCTCGGCCGAGCGCGCCGCCCTGCCGGACTGGGACGGCGACAGCCATGCCGACATCGGCCGGGCGCAGGAGCTCTATGTTGCGATCCTCGGCCACGTGCCAGAGCGCTGCCGCGAAGCGGCGGCCGAGGGGCTCAACAGCGCCTCCCCCGACACCCGGCGCTGGGTGACGCTGGCGCTCGAGCGGATGGGAACGGCCACCCTGCCCGCGCTCCGTACCGCCCGCGACGCCGAGATGGACGGCAACACCCGCGCCTTCATGACCGGGGCGATCGGCCGGCTCGACGCTGCCGAGAATCTCCCCAGAGACAGGACTTCCTGAGAAAGACGAGCCCGACGATGTCCGTTGCTGAAATCCTCGACGACCTCGACTACGGCCCCGCGCCGGAGAGCGACGCGGAAGCGCGCACCTGGCTCGCCCGCCACAAGGAGGGCACGCGCCTCTTCATCGGCGGCGCCTGGAAAGCACCGAAGGCGGGGCGCTTCTTCGACAGCCTCGACCCCGCCACCGGGGACGTGCTCGCCCGGGTCGCCGAGGCCGG
>JAEVZM010000509.1 GCA_023392225.1 Pseudomonadota bacterium | reverse complement strand
GGTGTGGATGGTCGATGCCGCGGCGGAGGGTGTCGACGTCGCGGCGGGATCGCCGGAGGCGAGGGTCCTTCTCGACAACCTGCCGGGCTATCCGGACAACCTGATGCGAGGCCTCGACGGCCGGATCTGGGTCGGCCTGTTCCGCCCCCGCAATCCCGCGGCGGACTCCCTGGCGGGCTGGCCGTTCCTGCGCAAGGTCCTGGTGCGGCTACCGCCCTCGTGGTTGCCGGTCGGCCAGCCCTACGGCCACGTCTTCGCCGTCGACGAGGCGGGAACGGTGGTCGAGGATCTCCAGGATCCGAGCGGGGCCTATCCCGAGACGACGGGCGCGACCGAGGCCACGGGGCGCCTCTACGTCCACAGCCTCCACGCTCCGACCATCGGCTGGATCGAGCGATGAGCCGGACGCCGCGCCACTATCCGACGCCAACCACGCACATGAGGAGTCCTGCCATGACGTTGAAGCGCGCCCTTGCCGCCGCCGTGACCGCGACCACCATCGCCGCTCCCGCCTTCGCCGCGGACGCACCGACCATCGTCCTCGTCCACGGTGCGTGGGCCAATGGGTCGAGCTGGGCGGAGGTCATCCCGCTGCTCGAGGCGCGCGGGCTGGACGTGGTCGCGGTCCACAACCCGCTCTCGTCCTTCGAGGCCGACGTCGCCGCGACCCGCCGCGTGATCGACGACCAGCCCGGCGACGTCATCCTCGTCGGCCACTCCTATGGCGGCGCGGTCATCACTGAAGCCGGCAACGACGACAAGGTGCGGGGGCTCGTCTACGTCGCGGCGTTCGCCCCGCCGGTCGGCGGGTCGGTCAACGCCATCGTCGCGGCCGCGCCGCAGCCGCCGGAATGGCAGAGCCAGATCCATGCCGACGGCGGCGGCTACCTGTCCTGGCCGGCCGACGCGATGGCGAAGTACTTCGCGCCCGACATCGGCCCGGAGGCGGCGGCGCTTCTCGCGGCCACGCAGGCGCCGACCTTCGCCGGCGCCTTCGACGGCAAGATCACCCACGCGGCCTACGCCGACAAGCCGACATGGTTCGTCGTGGCCGACAACGACCAGATCATTCCGGCGCCGCTCCAGGTCCTGTTCGCCGAGACGATGGGAGCGAGCGCCAGCCACGTCGCATCGAGCCACGTGGCGATGCTGTCGCAGCCGCAGGCGGTGGCCGACGCGATCTTCGCCGCGGTGGAAGCGACGCACTGAGAGGGCGACGACGGCAAGGCAGATGCAGCCGACGGCGGGGCGCGGCCGCCCCCCCGCAACGGGAAGGAGAGACCGATGACGCACCTGAGCCCGGCGCAGCAGAAGCTCGGCTTCAACATCCACGCCTTCGTGTTCGTCGTCACCATGGTGCTTCTGGCCGCGATCAACCTCTGGAAAGGCCCGCCCTACTGGGTGCTGTGGGTGCTCCTGGGGTGGGGCATCGGCCTCCTGTCCCACTGGTTCTTCGTGCTCGGTCCCGGCGCCAGCAAGCCGGAGAGCACCTGACACCGGGCAATCGAGACACCGGGCATTCGACCGGCCAGCGGTCGGCCGGTCTCCTGATCCGCATGGCCCTGACGCCGGCACCGGAAACGCTGCCGGCATCCTGCCGTTGGGGTTGGCGACGCCCACGGCCCCGCCGGTCCACCCCCGCCGAACAATGTGCCATACTCCGCGCCACACGCCCGGCGCCGTGCTGAGCGGCTCCGCGTGGCATGCAACGTGCACGTGCGATGGCGTGCGTGTGACGATCCCGTGTAAAGTTTGGCCGGCCTCCGGTCAAGAGCCTCGGTGCAGCCGATGGGATAGTCGCGGGTGGGGTAGTGCGTGCCGGGTGGCCGTGTTCGTCGGTGGCCCGGGGAAGATGGCGGATATCCGCCGGTCTACGGGACGCGGCGCCTTTCGCGCCGGGAGCGACAGGCAGGGAGAGGGAAGAGGTCATGGCAATCAATCGACGCAACTTCATGCAGCAGTCGGCCGTGTGGGCGGCAGCCTTCGCCGCCGGCACGGTGCCGGGCGCGTTCCGGTCGGCCTTGGCGGCGCGCGAGAACGAGCTGAACATCCTCTGCTGGGAGGGCTACAACTCCGCCGACGTGCTCGACCCGTTCCGGACCGAGCACAACGCCACCGTCAAGGCGGAGTCGCTCACCAACGACCCGACGATGATCAACCGGCTCCGCGCCGGCGAGACCAACGTCTGGGACCTGATCAACGTCAACAATCCCTGGGCCCGGAAGGTCATGTATCCCGAGGGGCTGATCAAGCCGCTCGACAAGGCGACCTTCGAGCCATACTTCGCCAACATGCTCAAGGGCTTCGAGTGGCCCTACAAGTGGTCGATGAGCGACGACGGCAGCGAGCTGCTCGGCATGATCCAGCGCTTCGGCCCCTACAGCTACGTCGTCAACACCGACAAGATCAGCCGCGACACGGCGGAGGACGTCGGCTGGGACCTGTTCGTCGACCCGGCCAACAAGGGCAAGTACGGCATCCTCGAGTCGGATGACTGGAACGTCTTCAACATCTGCGTGATCGCCGGCTTCGATCCCTTCCGCGAGCATACCGACGACGAGGTCGCCAAGTTCTCCGAGGTCGCCAAGTCGGTATTCGGCGGCGCCAAGGTGGTCGGCGACATCGCCACCATGAACCAGGCGCTGGTCGCGGGCGAGATCGACTTCCACATGACCGGCGGCACCTACAGCGCCTCGCCGGCGCGCGCCGACGGCTACCTCAACATCCGCGGCATCACCCCCAGGAAGGGGCCGATGGCGGGCGGCAAGGGCGGCATCGCCTGGATCGAGGTGACCTCGCAGGTCAACAATCCGCAGCTCTCGCCGCTCGCGCCCACCTTCCTCCAGTACGT
>JAEVZM010000457.1 GCA_023392225.1 Pseudomonadota bacterium | reverse complement strand
CCCGAGAACACCAGCTTGAACAGCTCGACCAGCTGCGGCGGCGTCAGCGCCTCCACCGGATAGCGGGCGAAATAGGGCCAGATGTACATCTCGTCCGGCGTGCCGGCATCGACATGCACGTAGCCCGCGTCCAGCACCTCGATGAGGATCGCCAGAATCTCGCGGCCTTCCGGGTCTCCCGACAGCGCCTTCACGGCATCGATCGGATCGTCGGATTCGGCGAAGCTCAGCGCCGGGGGCTCGCCATTGGCCTCGAAGATCGGACGCAGCTTCTCCGGATCGCCCGTCGCCGCGGCTTCGATGATCTGCTCGCGCAGCCGCCGCACCGGCGGCGGGAGCTTCGCGGGGTCGTACTCGACCTCTGGGATCTCGGTGATCGGGACCCGCACCACCTCGCCGCCGCGCTCGTCGATGAGGTCGTCCTGATTGAGCGACATGTCGGGCGGAATCGCTGGCATCGCCCGGTCGACCTCAAGGGTCGGCTCGGCCAGGTCCAGCTGGTAGGGATCGTCGTCGCGCGGCGAGGCCGGAGCCTGGGCGATGGCGCAGAAACCGATGATCAGTGCGAGGGCCGGCGCGCGAAGGTGTCGCATGAGACTTCCGGCTGAACCCGCTGAACGCATTGAGCTAGTCCGCATCGGAGAACGGCGCCGTCGGCCCTCGAGCCGGCGCGGTATGGTGCCAGTCTACTGCACCGACCGCTGGACGGAGAACTCGAACGCGCGAATCTTCGCGGGCAGCGAGCTGGCGAGGCCGGCCACCGCCTCTTCGCCATAGATCTCGATCAGCTCGGCGAGTGCCATGAACAGGGCGGCATGCGAGAAGATCTCGGGGTCGACGCCCTCCGCGGCCGCCGAATCCCACGCTTCGGTCAGGTAGGAGAGCGCCAGCCGCTTCTTCTCGGCGATCTGGCGGTCCTCGGTGCTCCGCTTGACGGTCTCCGTCACGGTGCTGGTCATGGCGCGCTCGAATCCCCGAGGAAATAGTTAACGGAAATATACCGTAGCACGTTGCGAGGCTGCCGGGCGGGCAACGTGAAGGAAAGGTTAACGTGCCTTTAAATGTTTGAAATATCGGGTTAACGCGCATTTCACTCTTCGCGGCCGTAGCGCGCCGCGACGTCGCGGGCGATGCGCGCGCCTTCGTCCATGTAGCGGTCGATCGCGGTGGTAGCGGCCGGCGTGCAGGTCCGATAGACCGCCTTGAAGCCGTCGTAGCCGCGGTTAAAGGCTTCGATCAGGCGGGCGAGCCGCTCGCCGTCGGCCTGCTCGGCATCGATGATCCCCTGCATCTGGTCGCGCCAGACGGTACCTTCGCCCGCGCCGCAGAGGTCGCGGAGATAGTGCATGGCGCCAAGGATCTCGGAGAGCCGGATGAGGCTGTCGTCATAGGGCGCCGCGGTCGGCGGCCCGGGCGGGGTGTCGCCCGGCGCCTGCGCCGCGGCGGGCAGGGCGAGCCCGAGGGCGAGAAGAGCGGGGAGAAGCAGGCGGATCGTCATGGCGCAGGCGAGCCCGGATGTGGGTGCGGGGCGGCGCCGTCGACGGCCGACTCCGCGAGGATTCGGGTGAGGATGCGCTCGGTATCGGGCGTTTTTGCGAAGCTCGGCAGGTCGGCCTCCGCCACCCACAGCGCCTCGGCGGCGTCGTCGCCCGCCACCGGCTCGCCGGCCTCCCAGCGTCCGGCGAAGATGATCAGCACGTAGTGCCGGGCGGGGACGCCCGATTCGTCGCGGAGCACGATCTCGGCGTGGTCGATCGCCCCGGTGATGGTGACGGAGACGGCCGTCTCCTCCAGCACCTCGCGCGCTGCGGCGGTGGCCAGCGCCTCGCCGAACTCGACCCGGCCGCCGGGAAACGCCCAGACATCGGCGAGCGGCGGCTGGCCGCGGCGGACGAGCAGGACCTTGCCATCGCGCCGGATGAGGGTGCTGACACCGAGGACGGGGTAGTTCCGGGCATCGGTCATGGTCGTGATCCGGGTTCGCTGTGCGGCGGTGATCGGGCAGTGTCGGGGCCGTGCTATAGCACGGTGATCGCCGGGAGAAGGCTAGCCATGACGGGACGATACCTCCTCACCGCAGGGCCGGAGGCGGTGGCGGCGGCGTTCGACATCGACCCGCCGGACTGGCTGCCGCCCCGCTACAACATCGCGCCTGGCGGGCCGATCGCCATCATCGGTTTCGACCATGGCCGGCGGGGTTTGATGCTGGTCCGCTGGGGGCTGATCCCGTCCTGGGTCCGCGACCCGCGGAAGTACGGTCCGTTCACCAATGCACGGGCCGAGGGGATCGCCGAGAAGCCGGCGTTTCGCGGCGGGATGCAGTATCGGCGCTGCCTGGTGCCGGCTTCCGGCTGGTATCACTGGGAGCACGGCCGGGGCGGAACCCCCCAGCCGTGGCTGGTGCGCCCGGCGGACGGCGGCGTCATCGCCTTTGCGGGCCTCTGGGACCCCTGGCTCGGCGCCGACGGCTCGGAGGTCGATGGCGCATTAATCGTCACCGTCCCGGCCAATGCAGACCTCGCCGGGATCGCCGACCGCATGCCGGCGGTCATCGCGCCGCGGGACTATGGGCGCTGGCTCGATTCAGATCGGATCAGCGCAGCGGCGGCCGCGGACCTCCTCCGCCCGGCCGAGGCGGGGACGCTCGAGGCGGTGCCGGTGAGCGAGCGCGTCAACAAGGTCGAGAACGACGACCCTTCGCTGATCGACCCGCGCGGCGCGCCGTGACGGCGATCAGGGGATCGCGAGCTCGATCAGGCTGGGGCCGGGACGGGCATTCGCCGCGGTGAAGCGGTCGTTGAAGGCCTCCATCGTCTCCGCGCGGGCTGCCGTAATGCCGAAGCCGCCGGCCGTCTTCACCCAGTCGATCGGCGGGTCGGCAAGGTCGAAGAGGGCGCGCGAGGCGATACCGGGCGCGGCGCCGACGGCGGCGAGCTCGCGGTCGAGGATCGCATAGCGCTGGTTGGCGAGGATGACGGTGGTCACGTCGAGGCGCTCACGCGCCTGGGTCCACAGCGCCTGCATGGTGTAGAGCGCCGAGCCGTCGGCCTGGATGCCCACCACCCTGCGGCCCGGTGCGCCGATCGCGGCACCGGTGGCGAGCGGCAGCCCCTGGCCGATGGCGCCGCCGACGTGGCGGAGAAGGTCGTGCGGCGCGGCCGCCGCCATCAGCGGGTAGAGGCCGAAGCCGTTGGTGATGCCCTCGTCGATGACCACGGCGTTCTCGGGCAGGAGCGCGGCGAGCGACTGGCCGAGCGCGGCGAGCGTCACCGGCCCGGGGGCCGGCGGCGGCGGCTCCAGCGCCGGCGGGGCAAGCGCAGGCGCGCCGAGTGCCTCGGCGAGGCGAGCGAGGGCGTCGGCCGCATCCTCACCGGGACTGGCGAGGACGGTGATCTCCGCATCGGACGCGGCGAAGCG
>JAEVZM010000422.1 GCA_023392225.1 Pseudomonadota bacterium | reverse complement strand
CCAGTGGCTGTTCTTCGAGCAGTACAGCCACGAGCCCTACATCGCGGTCGCCCGCTCGTGGCTGCATCTCATCCCCGACGGGCGGGCGCGGCTCGGCGAGGAGGAGCTGGCGGCGCTCCACGACCGGGGCCACATGGCGCTCCGCGTCATGGAACAAAGGCTGCGCGACGTGCCCTTTTTCGCGGGCAGCGCCTATTCGATCGCCGATATCGCGCTGTTCGCCTACACCCACGTCGCCGGTGAGGGCGACTTCGATCTCGGCCTCTACCCGGCGATCCGCCGCTGGCTCGACCAGGTTCGGCGGACGCCGCGCTTCGTCGCCATGGACTGGCGACCCTGACCGCCTATTCGTCCGCGGTCGCCTCGGGGGGCGGTGCCTCGGCCACCGCCTTCAGCCGGGCGAGACCCTTCTCGTAGTCCGGGCCGACCACGCCGTCGGCCATCATCCCGAAGTAGCGCGCCACCGGGTTGAAGCCGAGGTCGCTGTCGAAGCCCCAGGTGACGCGGGTGCCGGCGCCTGCCGGCTCGAGCGTGACGAAAGCGAGCGCCGTGCCGGCATCGTCGAAGCCGAGCACCAGGTCGACGCGGGAGCCGGGCTCGATCGCGGCGATCGCCAGGGAGCCCTTGCCGACCTGCTCGTCCTTGCTATCCCAATGCAACGTCTGGCCGATACCGTCGGTCGGTCCGGTGAAGGTGTAGACCGTTTCCGGATCGAGATCGGCCCAGGGCGACCATTCGTTGAAGTGGCGGAGATCACCGACCAGCGGAAACACCGCCGAGGGCGGGGCCGCGATCTCGACAGAGCGGGTGACGGTCGCATGCCGCGGCAGGATGAAGGCAACGACCAGCGCCACGGCGACGACAGCGATGATGGCGATGCCCAGCCAGCGGAGCACGCTGCCCTTGCGCGGCGCCGGTGGCGGCGGCGGGTCCAGTGCTTCCGGTGGCGGCCTCGGGACTGGCGTCTTGTCTGCTTCCGGCTCCATGGCCGGTCTTCTACGCCAAAATGATGCAGGAGTCCGCGGCGGCGCCCGTGCCCACAAAAAAAGGGAGGCGCCGAAGCGCCTCCAAGTTTCCGTTCCGTCGGGTTCTCATCCAGCGGGATGAGCTTGTGGGGCCTCACGTCTTCGCGTGACTGGGCCCGATCTCTTGCCGTCTGCGTTCCTTTCGCCGGCCCGTCAGTACCTGCTCCGGAAAAGCGGGACCTGCGTTCTCGGACGAACGGAACTACCTCACCTTCAACAACACATCCATTCGGGTCGCACCTTGAGCCAAGTCAACCCGGATACCAGACCTTCCGCGGGTCGTCTGCCGCCCGCTGGTAGGTCCAGGCGGATTCGACAAGTCTCGCCATATCGTATTCTGGTTGCCAGCCCAGATCGAGCTTCGCTTTGGAGTTGTCCAACCAGGTCGAATGGTAGGAGCTGGGAATCTCTATCGCGCCGACACCGCGTGTCCGCCCAAGATAGGCCGCAAGCTCCCCATAGTCGACCGGGCGGTCCATGCAAACATTGAAAAGCTGGCGTCGGGCCCTGGGATTGTCAAGCGCACTGAGAATCGCGGCGCAAAGGTCATCGACGTGAACGAAGTTGCGCTTGAGCGGATACCCGTCGGCATCCCTGAGAAGCGGCACAGTACCGTCCTGATGATATCGCCGGGCGTCGTCGGCAGGGACAAGATCCTTCCACACCGGCCCGCCGAAGACATCGTCTCCGAACGAGAGCGAATAGCGGAAGTCATCCTTCTCCATGATCCACGGCGCGCGCAGACAGCAATGGTTTATGCCGTACTGGATGCCGAACTGCTCCAGCATCACCTCCTCCATCACCTTGGAGAAGGCATAGCAGCCGGGATATGCCTGATGCGGGGTCTTCTCGGTGACCGGGCCGTCCTGACGGTAGAAGAAATGCCCGACCGCGGCATCGCCCCCCACCAGGATGAACTGCACGGCGTCGGGGCTCTGCCGAAAGGCCTCGAGCAGCCAGAACATGCCCTTGACCGCGACGTCCATCACGTCGTCGGGCGTCTCCTTGCAGGTCGCCAGATGAACCACATGTGTGACGCCCTCCATCGCCGCGGAAACCACCGCGCGATCGGAGATCGACCCGGTCGCGACCTCGATGCGATCGCTCGGCTCGATGCGCCGGTTGTGGCACAGAGCACGAATCGTCACGTCGTGGCGGGACTCGTCAGCGATCAGGCGCTCGATGAGGTTCCGTCCGACTTTTCCGGTAGCGCCAGTCACTAGTACGCGCATTCATTCCTCCCTCCTTGACGCTATTATCGATGAGGTTCGCAAGTCAAACGAGAATTGTATTATGATTGGCGCTCTGAGATTGCCCCATGCGGTAGAGGATGACGCCACCGGGTGGCGGGCCTAGCATGCGTCCCTTGGACGAGGGGACCCGCGATCGATGCCACAATTCGCCAACCTGACCGAAGGCCTCCGGTTCCGGGTCGTGTTGCGGCCCGGGGTGGCCCTCGGGCCCGGCAAGGCCGACCTGCTCCAGGCGATCCGCGAGACGCAATCGCTCACCGCCGCGGCGAGCCGGTTCGGCATGAGCTACAAACGCTGCTGGAGCCTGGTCCGGGAGATGAACGCCTCGTTCCGCAAGCCCCTGGTCGAGACCGAGAAGGGCGGCACCGGCGGTGGCGGCAGCGCCCGCCTCACCGAGCTCGGCGACCACGTCCTCGACCGCTATCGCCAGATGGAATCCGACGCCGGGGCGGCCATCGATGCCGGCGTCCGCGACCTCCAGCAGCATCTGGCCGACGCCCCCGAATGAGCCGGAAGGCGGTTGATTTATCGACCTGTCCGTGATGACATATCGATCGATATTGCTTTTCATACATATCGAGGGACCCGCTCCATGCTCGACTGCACCCGCCGAGCGCTGCTCGGCCTCGCGCGCACGGCCGTTGCCCTGACGGGCCTGCCCCTTGCCGCGGCCGCGGCCGAGGATGTGACGGTGTTCGCCGCCGCGAGCCTCAAGAACGCGCTCGACGACATCGCCGCGGCCTACAAGGAGGAGACCGGCAAGTCGGTGCTGATCAGCTACGCCGGCAGCTCGGCCCTCGCCAAGCAGATCGAGGCGGCGGCGCCTGCCGACATCTTCTTCTCCGCCGATCTCGCCTGGATGGACTATCTCGAGGAGCGCGACCTGATCGCGGCCGATACCCGCCAGACGCTGCTGGGCAACGAGATCGTCCTCGTCGCCCCGGCCGACTCCGGCGTTGCGGTGACCGTCGAGAAGGGCATGGACCTCGGTGCGGCCCTCGGCGCGGGCGGCCATCTCGCGATGGCCAATGTCGAGTCGGTGCCGGCTGGCAAGTACGGCAAGGCGGCGCTCGAATGGCTCGGCATCTGGGATGCGGTGGCGCCGAGCGTGGTCCAGGCGGACAACGTGCGCGCCGCCCTCGCCTTCGTCGCGACCGGCGAGACGCCGCTCGGCGTCGTCTACCAGACCGACGCCAACTCCGAGCCGAAGGTCAAGGTGGTCGGGGTGTTCCCCCCGGAAAGCCATCCGGCGATCCTCTACCCGGCGGCGATGCTCGCGTCGTCGACCAATCCGGACGCCCGCGCTTTCTTCGACTACATGCGCTCGGACAAGGCCAAGCCGGCCTACGAGAAGCAGGGTTTCACCGTCGTCGCTCCCGGCGCCTGACCCCGACACCCGAAAGGACCGCAGACCATGAAGATCAGCGCACGCAACAAGCTCCCCGGCAAGGTGATCGAAGTCGTCAAGGGTGCGACCACCGCCCATGTCAGGATCGAGGTGGCCAGCGGTCAGGTGGTGACGGCCGCGATCACCAACGAGGCGGTCGACGAGCTCGGCCTCGCCGTCGGTGGAACCGCCATCGCGGTCATCAAGGCGTCGGACGTCCTGATCGCCGTCGCGTGAGGATGGCGACGGTGCGGGGCGGGACGGCGTGTTCTCGGCACTGACCCCGGAGGAGTGGGAGGCGATCCATCTCAGCCTCCGCGTCGCGTCGGTGGCGATGCTGGCGAGCGCCCCGCTTGCCATCCTCGTCGCCTGGCTCCTCGCCCGCGGACGTTTCCCCGGCCGTGCCCTCCTCGACGGCATCGTCCATCTGCCGCTGGTGATGCCGCCGGTGGTCACCGGCTACCTCTTGCTGCTCACCTTCGGCCGCCGCGGACCGATCGGCCATTTCCTCGAGAGCACCTTCGGCATCGTGCTCGCCTTCCGCTGGACCGGGGCGGCACTGGCGGCGGGGATCATGGGCTTCCCGCTCCTCGTCCGTGCCATCCGCCTGTCGATCGAGGCGATCGATCCCGGCCTCGAATCCGCAGCCTCGACGCTGGGCGCCAACCGGATCGTTGTGTTCCTGTCGATCTCGCTGCCGCTGATGCTGCCCGGCATCCTCGCCGGCGCCGTGCTGTCCTTCGCCCGTGCCCTCGGCGAGTTCGGCGCCACCATCACCTTCGTCGGCAACATCC
>JAEVZM010000392.1 GCA_023392225.1 Pseudomonadota bacterium | reverse complement strand
TTTATGGCGGCATGGACAAGGCTTCGCCCTGGCCGGGCGAGATCGAGCAGGTGCGGGGCTGGTACGCCCCGCATCTGGAGCGCCTCCATGACGACGCGGTGGTGCGCAATGCCGACCTCGAGCAGCTTCAGCGCATCGCCGAGACCTATCCCTCGCGCCAGCGCTTCCTCACCGACCTCACCCTCGACCCGCCGGACGCGACCAGCGACGAATCCGGGCCGCCGATGCGCGACGAGGACTACCTGATCCTCTCCACGATCCATTCCTCCAAGGGCCAGGAGTGGAACGCGGTGTTCGTGCTCAACGGCGTCGACGGCTGCATTCCGAGCGATCTCGGCACCGGCACCAGCGAGGACCTCGAGGAGGAGCGGCGCCTGCTCTACGTCGCCATGACCCGGGCCCGCGACCAGCTCTCGATCATGGTGCCGCAGCGCTTCTACGTGCACCAGCAACGCTCCGGTGGCGACCGCCACCTCTACGCGGCGCGGACCCGGTTCATCCCCGATGCGCTGCTGCCGCATTTCGTCCGCCGCACCTGGCCCGTTGCTGGCGCCGAGGCGGTCCGGCGCGTGGAAGACGGGCCACGCATCGACGTCGGCGCCCGCATGCGCGGCATGTGGCGCTGAACCCGGACGTCGTAACGGCCCCGAATCAACCCTTCAGGCGGCGGCAGACGTCGTCGAGCTGCTCGAGCGTGCGATACCGGATGCGGACGTCGCCGCCGGATGCGCCGTAGCTGATCTCGACCTCGAGGCCGAGCAGATCGGCGAGCTGCTTCTCGAGCGCCCGCGTGTCGGCGTCCTTCTCCACGGCCGGCCCGGCCGACCGCTTCGACGGCTTGCGGTCCGGCTTGGCGCCGATGGCCTCGGCCTCGCGGACGCTCAACCCCTCCTCGACGATGCGCCGGGCGGCGCCCTCGGGATCATCGAGGGTGAGCAGTGCCCGGGCGTGCCCTGCCGTCAGCTCGCCTGAGCGCACATAGGCCTGGACGGACGCCGGAAGCTTGAGCAGCCGCAGCGTATTGGCGATGTGCGGCCGGCTCTTGCCGATCACCTCGGCGAGCTGGGACTGGGTGTACGCGTGCTCGTCAACGAGCTGCTGGTAGCCAGCCGCCTCCTCCATGGCGTTGAGGTCGGCACGCTGGACGTTCTCGATGATGGCGAGCTCCAGCGCCTCGCGGTCGTCCACCTCGTGGATCGCCACCGGCACTTCGTGCAGCCCGGCCTTCTGCGCGGCCCGCCAGCGCCGCTCGCCGGCGATGATCTCGTAGCCTTCGCCGGAGGGCGCGGGTCGCACCAGGATCGCCTGCACGACGCCCCGCTCCTTCACCGAGGCGACCAGCTCGGCGAGCTCGGCCTCGTCGAAGGTCTTCCGGGGGTTGCGCGGATTGGGGCGGAGCTGCGCGATCGAGAGCTTCCGCGGCGGACGGCGGTCAGGCGGCGGAGGCGCTTCCGCCGCATTGTCGCCGAGCAGGGACGCCAGCCCCCGGCCGAGCCGTCGCCGTGCCACATCCTCCGCCATCACCCTCTCCTCATCGCGCCGTCACCGTTCCGCATCCGAAATCATGCCGCCCGCAGGTTCCGCTCGCGCTGGATGATCTCCGCTGCCAGCCGCAGATAGGCCTGGCTGCCGGTGCTCTTGAAATCGTAGAGCAGCACCGGCTTGCCATGCGACGGGGCCTCGGAGACGCGCACGTTGCGTGGAATCACGGTGTCGTAGACCGCCGAGCCCATATGCGCCCGCACATCCGCAACCACTTGACCCGACAGGGAATTCCGACTGTCGAACATGGTCAGTACGATGCCGTGGATGCTGAGCTCGGGGTTGAGCGAGTGCTTCACCTGCTCGACGGTGTGGAGCAGCTGGCTGAGACCCTCGAGGGCGAAGAACTCGCACTGCAGCGGCACCAGGACGGAGTGCGCCGCCGCCATGGCGTTGATGGTGAGGAGGTTCAGCGAGGGCGGGCAGTCCACCAGAACGTAGCTGAAGGTCCGGCCATTGGCCGAGCCCTTGGCGGCCGCCAGCGCCTGACGGAGCCGGAAATTGCGGTCGGACATGGCCGCGATCTCGAGCTCGACGCCGAGCAGGTCGAGGGTCGACGGAGCCACCGAAAGGTTCGGCACCGCGGTCGGCAGCGCCACCTCGCCGAGCGGCGCCTCGCCGAGCAGCAGGTCGTAGGTCGACACCGTCCGCGCCTTGCGGTCGATGCCGAGGCCGGTCGAGGCATTGCCCTGGGGGTCGAGGTCGACGACCAGCACTTCCTCGCCGGTGGCGGCAAGCGCCGTTCCGAGGTTGATCGCGGTCGTCGTCTTGCCGACTCCGCCCTTCTGGTTGGCAAGGGCGATGACGCGGGGTTGTTCGGGCAGGCTCATCGCCGCGCTTTCGGGCCATCCGGCTTCGCCACGGCCCGCCTCGTTTCGAGAATCACCGAGCCTTCCGCGACTCGGCTCGGATGTATTACCAGATCGAGGTCGAAGCTCTGAGAGGCTTCGGCAATCTCCGTGCGATATTCCACGCCCTTGAGGAACGCCGCCCGGCAGCCGCGCCCGAGCAGCGGCGCCGTCATGTCGAGCAACGCCGTGAGCGAGGCGAGGGCACGCGCCGTGACCATCTCGGTCGGCTGCGACCAGTCCGCAAGCACGTCGGCGATGCGTCCCTGGTGGACCTCGGCCGGCGCCCCGGTCTCACGGATCACGGTGCGAAGGAAGGCGCATTTGCGCGTGTTGCTCTCGACCAGGTGCACGCGGGCACCCGGGCTCTCGGCGACGAGCAAGGCGACCACGAGACCCGGAAATCCACCGCCGCTGCCGAGATCGAGCCAGTGGCGAACATCGGGAAACAGCGGCACGAGCTGGGCGCTGTCCGCGACGTGCCGTGTCCAGATGTCCTTGAGGGTGGCGTTCGCGACGAGGTTCTCGGCCTTCTGCCACTTCTCGACGAGCTGGACCAGTGCGGTCAGGCGTTCCCCTGTTTCACGTGAAACAGGGAGGATGTCCTGGAGCGTTTCGGGTCCGGACCGATCACGCGGCATCGCGCGCGTCCCGCTTGATCCGCCCGAGGAGAAGCGCCAGTGCGGCCGGCGTCATGCCATCGATCCGGGCTGCCTGGGCCAGCGTCGCGGGCTGTGCCCGCCGGAGCTTGTCCTTGATTTCGTTGGACAATCCAGGAATGGCATCGACATCGAGTGCGGTCGGAATCGCAACCCCTTCGTCGCGGCGCACCCCATCGATATCGTCCTGTTGCCGGTCGAGGTAGACCGCATACTTGGCGTCGATCTCGATCTGCTCCGCGACGAACCCGTCCAGCCGCGCCAGCTCCGGCCAGATGCCGGCCAAGGTCGCCATGGTGACGTCGGGACGCGCCAGCAGCTCATGCGCATTCCGCCGGACACCGTCCCGGTTGAGATGCAGGCCGTGCCGTTCCGCCTCGGTGGGGGTCAGCGTCAGCGACCTCATATGCGCCGCGGCCGAGTCGAGCCGCTCGATCGCGGCGTCGAACGCCGCCTGCCGGCCATGACCGACGAGCCCGAGCGCAACGCCACGGGGCGTCAGCCGCCGGTCGGCATTGTCCGCCCGAAGCGAGAGACGGTACTCGGCCCGCGAGGTGAACATCCGATACGGCTCGCTGACCCCGCGCGTCACGAGGTCGTCGATCATCACGCCGATATACGACTCGGTGCGGGACAACGTCCCCGGCTCCGCGCCGCCCGCCCGCCGCGCGGCATTGAGACCCGCGACCAGCCCCTGCCCGGCCGCCTCCTCGTATCCCGTCGTGCCGTTGATCTGACCCGCCAGGAACAGGCCGGCCAGCCGGCGGCACTCCAGCGCCGGCGTCAGCTCCTGCGGGTCGACATGGTCGTACTCGATGGCGTAGCCGGGGCGAATGATGCGGGCCTTCTCCAGCCCCGGGATCGTTGCGATGAGCGCATGCTGCACGTCCTCGGGCAGCGAGGTCGAGATCCCGTTGGGGTAGACCGTCTTGTCGTCGAGACCCTCCGGCTCGAGGAAGATCTGGTGGCCGTCGCGCTCGCCGAAACGGACCACCTTGTCCTCGATCGAGGGGCAGTAGCGCGGCCCGCGGCTCTCGATCCGCCCGGAGTACATCGCCGAGCGGTGGAGGTTCTCGGTGATCACGGCATGCGTCGCAGCCGTCGTCCGGGTGATCCCGCACATGACCTGGGGCGTGCTGATCGCCTTGGTCAGAAACGAGAACGGTACCGGCGGGTCGTCGCCGGGCTGCATGGCGACCCCGGCCCAGTCGATGGTCTCCCCGTCGAGCCGCGGCGGCGTCCCGGTCTTGAGCCGCCCCATGGCAAGACCGAGCCGCGCCAGCGTCTCGGCCAGGCCGATCGCCGGCTTCTCGCCGACCCGGCCCGCGGGAATGCGGGTCTCGCCAATGTGGATCAGGCCGCGGAGGAAGGTGCCCGTCGTGATGACCACGGCGCCGGCACGGAAGCTGCGGCCGTCGCCGAGACGCAGCCCGGTCACCCGGCCCTCCTCGACGAGAATGTCGTCGGCCTCGCCCTCGATTACGGCGAGGCCAGCTGTTTCCCGCAGGAGGTCCTGCACGGCGGCGCGATACAGCTTCCGGTCCGCCTGGGCCCTGGGGCCGCGCACGGCCGGACCCTTGCGACGGTTGAGCATGCGGAACTGGATGCCGGCCCGGTCCGCCGCCACCCCCATGATGCCGTCGAGCGCATCGACCTCGCGCACCAGGTGTCCCTTGCCGAGCCCGCCGATCGCAGGATTGCAGGACATGGCACCCACGGTGGCGAAGCTGTGCGTGACGAGCGCCGTCCGCGCGCCGGCCCGGGCCGCGGCCGCAGCAGCCTCGGTGCCGGCGTGGCCGCCGCCGATCACGATGACATCGAAGGAATCCATGGCGTTCCCCTAGCCCATAGCCAATCGCCGGTCAAAGCCCGCGACCTGTTTCACGTGAAACAGGCTACTTGCCGATGCAGAAATCCCGGAAGATCACCTCGAGCAGATCCTCGACGTCGACCCGCCCGGTCAGGCGCCCCAGCGCATCGGTCGCGTGACGCAACTCCTCGGCCCGAAGCTCCAGCGGCAAGCCTTCCTCCAGCGCGGTTGCGAGGGCGCTTCGCACCGCCACCAGCGCGACCCGGTGCCGGGCCCGCGTGATCAGGCTCGATTCCCCGGGGCTCATGCGCTCGCGCGCAAAGGCGGCCAGAAGCTCGAGCAGCCGGTCCATGCCCTCCCCCGTCCGCGACGACAGGAGAATGTCGAAATGCGCTTCGCACCGCGCCCGCTCCGCTTCCGAATGGACCAGGTCGAGCTTCGCACCGACCCGGATCGCCGGGACATCGGCCGGCATCTCCACCATGGTCTCGATCGTATCCGACACATCCGTCAGCGCGACGATGAGGTCGGCGGCCGCGGCCCGGGACCGGGCCCGACGCACGCCCTCCCGCTCCACCGCTCCCGCCGCGTCCCGGAGGCCTGCCGTATCGACCAGCGTCACCGGATACCCCCCGACATCGAGACGAACCTCGATCAGGTCCCGCGTCGTCCCGGCTTCCTCCGACACGATCGCCACCTCCCGCCGCGCCAACGCATTCATCAGGCTCGACTTGCCCGAGTTCACCGGCCCAATCAGCACCACCTCGGCGCCATCCCGAAGCCGCTCGCCGCGATGCTCGTCGTCGAGATGGCCGGAGATCGCGCCCATCACCGCCCGCACATCGCTCCAGGCGCGGTCCGATGCCGACTCCGGCACGTCGTCCTCGTCGGCAAAGTCGAGCTCGGCCTCGACCATCGCCCGCGCCCGCACCAGCGCGTCGCGCCACCCGTCGGCCGCCGCCCGCAACACGCCCGAGGCCTGCCGCACCGCCTGCCGGCGCTGCGCCTCGGTCTCCGCCTGCACGAGGTCCGCAAGACCTTCGATCTCCGTCAAGTCCATGCGGCCGGCTGCGAAGGCCCGGCGGGTGAACTCGCCGGCTTCCGCCGGCCGCAACCCCGGCAGCTCCGCCAGCCGAGCCAGCACGGCTGCGATCACCGCCCGGCCGCCATGGACCTGGAACTCCGCGACGTCCTCCCCGGTGAAGCTGCCGGGTCCGGGAAAGAACAGCGTCAACCCGGTATCGATCGCGCTCCCGTCCGCGGCGCGCAGCGTCGCCAGATGCGCCCGGCGTGGTTCCGGAATCGAACCGAACATCGTTTCGAGTGCGAACCGAACGTCCGGGCCACTGACCCGGACGACGGCTACGCCCGCCGGCGGCGGTCCGCTCGACAGCGCAAAGATTGTCGCCCGGTTCCCTGTCGTCATCACGCGGTCTTCCCTACATTGCGACCATGACAGAGAACCACCTCCGCCACGAAGCCAGCCCCTATCTGCTCCAGCACAGGGACAATCCCGTCCACTGGTGTCCCTGGGGACCGGCGGCCCTTGCCGAGGCCCGGCGCGAGAACAAGCCGATCCTGCTCTCGGTCGGCTACGCGGCCTGCCACTGGTGCCACGTCATGGCGCACGAGAGCTTCGAGGATCCCGCGACCGCCGCGGTGATGAACCGCCTCTTCGTCAACATCAAGGTCGATCGCGAGGAGCGGCCCGATATCGACCAGATCTACATGGGCGCGCTCCACGAGCTCGGCGAACAGGGCGGCTGGCCGCTGACCATGTTCCTCACCCCGGACGGCGCCCCGATCTGGGGCGGAACCTACTTCCCAAAGGAGTCCCGGTTCGGCCGTCCGTCCTTCGTCTCGGTGCTCGAGGAGGTTGCTCGGCTCTACCGCGAGGAGCCCGAGAAGATCGAGAGCAACCGCGACCTCCTGATGAGCGCGCTCCGCCAACAGCGGCCGAGCGGCGGACACACGCTCGATCGCGCCCTTCTCGACCAGGCCGCAGCACGCCTCCTCGGCTATATGGACCGCGAGCACGGCGGGATCCGCGGTGCGCCGAAGTTCCCGCAAGCCAGCCTCCTCGAGATGCTGTGGCGGGCCGGGATCCGCACCGGCGACACCCGCTACCGCGACGCCGTGCTGGTGACGCTCCGCAATATCGCGCAGGGCGGGATCTACGATCATCTCGGCGGCGGCTTCGCCCGCTACGCGGTCGACGACCGCTGGCTGGTGCCGCATTTCGAGAAGATGCTCTACGACAACGCCCAGCTCATCGAGCTGATGACCCACGCCTTTGTCGAGACCGGGGACACACTCCTCGCCGTCCGGATCGAAGAGACCATTGCATTCCTCGCCCGCGAGATGCGCCAGCCCGGCGGCGCCTTCGCCGCCAGCATCGACGCCGATTCCGAGGGCCACGAGGGCAAGTTCTATGTCTGGTCCGCCGCCGAAGTGGCCGACGTCCTCGGCGTGGACGACGCGGCCTTCTTCGGCGCCATCTACGACATCACGCCGGAGGGCAATTTCGAAGGCGCCTCCATCCCCAACCGCCTCGCCCACCAGGCGCTCCTCTCGCCCGAGGACGAGGCCCGTCTCGCCGACGTCCGCGAAAAACTGATGGCACGGCGCGCCACGCGCGTCCGTCCGGGTACCGACGACAAGGTGCTCGCCGACTGGAACGGACTGACGATTGCCGCCATGGCATTCGCCGGGGCCACCTTCGCGCGGCCCGACTGGATCGGGCTTGCCCGCGACGCCTACGACTTCATCCTCGCCACCATGTCGCGCGATGGCCGCTTCGCCCATGCCTGGCGGGACGGCAAGTCCGTCTATCCCGGCCTCGCCACCGACTACGCCGCCATGATCAAGGCGTCTCTCGCGCTGCATGCCGCGACGCTCGACGGCGCCTATCTCGCGAAGGCCGTCGATCTAGCCGCCGTGCTTCGCCATCATCACTGGGACGAAGCTGACCCGGGATACTTCCTCTCGGCCGACGATGCCGAGGCCCTGATCCTCCGGCCGCGCTCGACCACCGACGAGGCGACGCCGAGCGCCAACTCGGTCATGGCGGCCAATCTCGTCCGCCTGTGGCGGCTTACCGGCGACGACATCTACCGCGCCGATGCTGATGCCATCCTCACCGCCGCGCCGATTGCGCAGAACCTGTTCGCCGCCACCGGTATGCTGTCCGCCCTCGACATCCGGCTCGCGGCCGTCGACCTCGTGCTGGTCCAGCCTCCGGCGACGCACGTCGATGCGCTCCTCGCGGCCGCTCGAGGCGCCTGGACGCCGAACATCGTACTGAACGTGGTCGAGGACACCGGCACCCTTTCCGCCGATCACCCCGCCTTCGGCAAGACCGCCATCGACGGCAGGCCCACGGCCTATGTCTGTCGCGGCGAGACCTGCTCGCTGCCGGTCACCGAGCCCGAGGCCCTCGTCGCGCTTCTCCGCCCCGTACCGGTCAACCCGGCATGAGACCCCAGGCGGCCAGCCGGTCGCGAACGAACGCCACCCGGTCCGCGACGCTCGACCGCGGCAACTCCTCCAGCTTGTAGCCGGATTCGACATAACCGTCGGTGATCGCCTCAAAGGTCGCCACCGCCTCGGCGAAGTCCTGCCGACGCTCGGCATCGGCGGCGTAGATCTCGCGCCAGGGCGGCGCGACGAGGACATGGCGATTGTAGCGGTAGGTGGCGACGGCGCGCCGGAGATGCGCGGGAACCGGCTCGCCGATCAGGCGCGAATAGCCGATCAGGTCGGGAACGCCGCGATCGAAGAACACCGGGCCGGACACCAGTGCGGCATCGCCGTGACCTGCCATGTCCCGCGACAGCATCAGCTCGCGGTAGAGCAGCCGGTCGCCGAGGTGGTGACCCGCCCCGCCGATCGATTCCTGCTCGCGGATGATGGCGCGCCCCGATTCGGGAACGACCGGGAAGCCCGTCGCCGCAAGCGCGCCGAGAAGCGTGCTCTTCCCCGCTCCCGGCCCGCCGGTGATCACGACGAAGCGGTCGTGATCCTTGGCCTGCATGACGCCGCCGTCAGGTGTTCATGGAATCGAAGAAGTCGGCGTTGCTCTTGGTCGCCTTGAGCTTGTCGAGCAGGAACTCGATCGCGTCGACCGTGCCCATCGGCATGAGGATGCGGCGGAGCACGTACATCTTCTTGAGCACGTCCGGCGGCACAAGGAGCTCTTCCTTGCGGGTGCCGGAACGGCTGATGTCGATGGCCGGGAAGACGCGCTTGTCGGCGACCTTCCGGTCGAGGATCAGCTCGGAATTGCCGGTGCCCTTGAACTCTTCGAAGATCACCTCGTCCATGCGGCTGCCGGTGTCGATCAGCGCGGTCGAGATGATGGTGAGCGAGCCGCCTTCCTCGATGTTGCGGGCGGCACCGAAGAAGCGCTTCGGGCGCTGCAGCGCGTTGGCGTCAACACCGCCCGTCAGCACCTTGCCCGACGACGGCACCACCGTGTTGTAGGCGCGGCCGAGACGGGTGATCGAATCGAGGAGGATGACGACGTCGCGGCCATGCTCGACAAGGCGCTTGGCCTTCTCGATCACCATTTCCGCAACCTGAACGTGTCTCGACGCCGGCTCATCGAAGGTCGAGGAAATCACCTCGCCCTTCACTGAGCGCTGCATGTCCGTGACTTCCTCGGGCCGCTCGTCGATGAGCAGGACGATCAGGTAACACTCGGGATGGTTGTGCGTGATCGACCGGGCGATGTTCTGGAGAATGACCGTCTTGCCGGTCCGGGGCTGGGCGGTGATCAGGGCGCGCTGGCCTTTGCCGAGCGGCGCAACGAGATCGATGATCCGGTGCGTCAGGTCCTTCGACGTCGGATCGTCCAGCTCCATCTTGAACTTCTCGTCCGGATAGAGCGGCGTCAGGTTGTCGAAGTGGACCTTGTGCCGGGCCTTGTCCGGGTCTTCGAAATTGATCGAGTTGACCTTGAGCAGGGCGAAGTAGCGCTCGCCGTCCTTCGGGCTGCGGATCTGGCCCTCGACCGTGTCGCCGGTGCGGAGCGAGAAGCGCCTGATCTGGGACGGGGAAACGTAGATGTCGTCGGGACCTGCGAGGTAATTCGCGTCCGGCGAGCGCAGGAAGCCGAAGCCGTCCTGGAGAACCTCGACCACGCCCTCGCCGATGATGTCGGTTTCTCGGGCCGCAAGCTGCTTGAGGATGGCAAACATCAGCTCCTGCTTGCGGAGCGTCGATGCATTCTCGACCTCGAGCTCTTCGGCGAAGGCAAGAAGCTCCACCGGGGACTTGGCCTTGAGGTCCTTCAGTTTCATTTCGGGCATATACGGGGACTCTTCAGGAGAACCGTGGACAGTATGGGAAGGGGAAAATGCCGCAGAACTTAACGCCCGGGCTCGTCGCCCCGGCACGACTCCGTGGTGTCACAAGAGATCACCCGAGCCTGTCTGCTTTCAGTGCGGTAGAGCGAAACATAATCGTTCCCGCATCGCGCAGCAAGGGCCTTCACCCTTCGCACAAAGCGCAAAAGGCGCGTCAAATCGTCAGAACGGCTTCACCACCACCAGGATGACGATCAGGATCATGAGGAGGGTCGGCACCTCGTTGATGATCCGATAGAATTTCTGTGGCCGCGTATTGCGGTCGTTGGCGAAATCGCGGACGCAGCGCGCGAAGAAACCGTGCACGCCCGAGAGCACCACCACCAGCGCGAGCTTGGCGTGGAGCCAGGGGTCGGAGAAGAATCCGGCGTCCCACGCCAGCCACAGGCCGAATACCCAGGTCGCGATCATCGCCGGGTTGATGATGGCGCGGAGCAGACGACGCTCCATCACCTTGAACGTCTCCGACTGCTTCGAGCCCGGCCCGGCTTCGCAATGATAGACGAACAGCCGCGGCAGGTAGAGCATGCCGGCCATCCAGGCGATCACCGCCATGATGTGGAATGCCTTGAACCAGAGGTAGAGACCGGACGGGCTCCACCACGCCAGCAGCGCGACAAGCGCGGCGAGAATCAGGAGGGCGACTGCCGCGCGTCCGAGGGCCGTTCGCGTCTCCGGGCTCATGCGCGATGCTCCCGCACCCGCTTCACCAGGTGCTCGACATGGCCGATCGGCGTCTCGGGAAGGATGCCGTGGCCGAGATTGAAGATGAAGCGCCCGCCGGAGAGTCCATCGAGGATCGTGTCGATTGCCCGGTCGAGGGCACCGCCCCCGGCAAGCAGCACGATCGGGTCGAGATTGCCCTGCACCGTCGCCAGCGGCTGTAGTTGCTCCCGCGCATAGTCGAGCGGCGTCGTCCAGTCGATGCCGATGCCGTCGACACCGGTGTCCCGCGCATAGCGCTCGAGGCGCAGCCCGGCCCCTTTCGGGAAGCCGATGATTCGCGCCCCCGGCACCAGCTCGCGCACGCGGCGCACGATCTCCCGCGCCGGCGCGATCGACCAGCGGTCGAAGTCGTCCTCGTTGAGCACGCCGGCCCAGCTGTCGAAGATCTGGACGACGTCAGCGCCGGCCTCGAGCTGCCCGGCCAGCGACAGCACCGAGGCATCGACCAACCGGTCGATGAGGGACTGGAACAGCGCCGGCTCGCGTGCCGCAAGCGTTCGTGCCGGCGCCTGGTCCGGCGTGCCGCGGCCGGCGACCATGTAGGTGGCGACGGTCCATGGTGCCCCGCAGAAGCCGATCAGCGTCTTCTCCGGTGACAGTCCGTCCCGAACGCGAACAAGCGTCTCGAAGACCGGATGGAGCTTCGTCGTCACCGACGCGACGTCGAGCGCGTGGATGCCCTCGGCATCGATCGGTGTGAGACGCGGCCCCTCACCCTCGACGAATCGGACCTCGCGGCCGAGTGCATGAGGCACCATCAGGATGTCGGAGAAGACGATCGCCGCATCGAAGTCGAACCGGCGGATGGGCTGGAGCGTTACCTCCGCAGCCCGCTCGGGATCGTGGCAGAGAGCGAGGAAGGAGCCGACCTCGGCGCGCACCGCCCGGTACTCCGGCAGGTAGCGCCCGGCCTGCCGCATCAGCCATAGCGGCGGAGGCGAAGCCGGCTTGCCGTCGAGCACCGCGGCGACGGAGCGGGGGGGACTGACGCGTTGCGAAACGTTCACATGCCTTCTCTAACTAAAAGAGAATCTTCTCTTTTCTTCTTCTTATTGGGGGTGGATTAGCGCGAAACACGAGCCTCCACAAACTATCCCTGCATCCGCGCCGTCTCCGTTCCGTCGAGCCCCTGGTCGCGCGAAAAATGGTATGAACGGGGACAATCCGAAAAAGCCTGCATTAACGGCTCGTTAAGACGTGTGGCGGCGCGCGCCCAAATCGTCTTTCACAAACTACCCACTGCACGACATGGGCATGACGAGTCGTATCCTCGCTTGTCGCAGGGCTACGGAAAATCATCCCGGCGCGTCACCGGTGTTGACGGAAATGCCGCTGCCGTGGATGACGGCATCAGGCATCGCGGTGGCTCGGCAGTTGTCAGGTCGTCGTCCACAGACCCGGGGATAATTCCGTGAAGAACCGCGAGGGCTTCTTTCACCTGCACATGATCTCGGACGCGACCGGCGAGACGCTGATCGCGGTCGCGCGCGCCGCGGCTGCGCAATACACCGAGATCCGGGCGCTCGAGCACGTCCACTCGATGATCCGCACCACCGCGCAGCTCGACCGGGTGATCACCGCGCTCGAGGAGCGGCCCGGCATCGTCCTTTATACCCTCGTCGACGGCGTTCTCGATGCCCGGCTGGAAGCGGCGTGCCGCCGGATCGGCATCCCGTGCACCTCGGTGCTCGAGCCGGTGCTGCAGATGCTGCAGGCGTATCTCGGAGCGCCGGGCGCCCGCCGGGTCGGCGCACAGCACATCCTCGACGCCGAGTACTTCCGCCGGATCGATGCGCTCAACTTCACCATGGTCCACGACGATGGCCAGATCGCCACCTCGCTCGAGGATGCCGATGTCGTGCTGGTCGGGGTCAGCCGAACGTCGAAGACGCCGACCAGCGTGTACCTCGCCAACCGCGGGGTGAAGGTCGCCAACGTGCCGGTGGTGCCGGGGATTCCCCTGCCGCCGGATCTCGAGCGGCTGAAGAAGCCGCTCGTCGTCGGTCTCACCGCCAGCGCCGACCGAATCGCCCATCTCCGCGAGAACCGTGTGTTGTCGCTCAACGCCGTCGCCCATTCCTCGACCTATATCGACAAGGCGGCGATCGCGGCCGAGATCGCCTTCTCGCGAAAGCTCTGTGTGCGGAACGGCTGGCCGATCATCGATGTGACCCGCCGCTCGATCGAGGAGACGGCAGCGGCGATCATCGCGCTCCGCGACGAGCGTGCGCGGAAGGCCATGGCCGAATGATCGTTCCGCCCCTGATCCTCGCTTCGCAGAGCGCGACCCGTGTCGCGATCCTCAGGAACGCCGGGCTGACGTTCGAGGCCTTGCCGTCATCGGTCGACGAGCGGGCCATCGAGTCTGGCCTGGTCGCCGCGGGTGCCTCTCCCGGCGAGATTGCGCTGGCCCTCGCCGAGGCCAAGGCTGCCGCCATTGCCGTGCTCCATCCGGAGGCGATCGTCATCGGCGCCGACCAGACCATGGAGGCCGAGGGGGAGCGGTGGCACAAGCCGGCCTCGCGGGTGGAAGCGCGGGCGCAGCTCCTCGCCCTCGCCGGCCGCAGCCACCATCTCCTGTCGGCGGTGGCCGGGATGCGCGACGGTGTGGTCCGCTATCGCCATGTCGAGACCGCGACGCTGACAATGCGGGCGTTCGATGCGGCCGAGGTGGATGCCTATCTCGACCGGGTCGGCGACCGGGCGCTGTCGAGCGTCGGCGCCTATCAGATCGAAGGCCCGGGTATCCGCCTGTTCGAGCGGATCGATGGCGACTATTTCACCATCCTCGGGCTGCCCCTCCTGCCGCTGCTCGATTGGCGGCGGGAGGAGGGTGCCCTGTCTG
>JAEVZM010000381.1 GCA_023392225.1 Pseudomonadota bacterium | reverse complement strand
CCATCGCCCGCTCCGGTGCCGACGTCGTTGCGGGAGACGCCACGGACGCGGACTTCATGAACCGGACGGTCGCGGAACGCCGGCCATCGATCCTCATCCTCAACGCCGGCGCGCGGCTGCCGATGGGGCGCGTCGACGAGCTGAGCTTCGATGATTTCTCGGCCAACTGGAACAGCGACGTGAAGGCGGGACTGCACGGCATCCAGGCGGCGTTCAAGGCTCCGATGGCGCCGGCTCGCGCATCCTCATCATGTCGAGCGGCGCCGCCCTGGTGCTTTCGGCCCCACGGATCCCGCCCGCGGGGCTCCGCCTGTCGGGCGGCTATGTCGGCGCGAAGCGGATGCTGTGGTTCATGGCGCACAGTGCCAACGCTGCCTCGCGCGAGCGGGAGGCCGGACTGCATTTCCAGGCCCTGCTGCCGACCCAGCTGATGGCCGGGACCGAGCTCGGCCATGCGGTCGCATCGCGATACGCCGATCTCGCGGGCGTTCCGGTGGAGCAATACCTCGTCGAGCGATATGGTCCGCCGTTGACGCCGGCTCATCTGGGCAATCAGGTCGCCGACATCGTTTGCGACGACAACTACGCGCGCGGCGTGGCCTATGGCCTCACTGCCGGGCCCGCTCCGGTCGGTCTCGACGTCTGATGCTGGACGAAGACTTTCAGGTGCTTCTGGCGGATGTGCGGCCCCGGCTGCACCGCTACTGCGCGCGCATGACGGGGTCCCGCTTCGACGGCGAGGACATCGTCCAGGACGCGCTCGTCCGCTGCATCGATGCACGTGCGGCGGGGCAGGAGATCGACAACTACGAGGGCTGGCTGTTCCGTGTCGCCCATAACGCGTGCCTCGATCTGCTGCGGCGGAGCCGCCGCATCGCCGCCGAGCCGCTGTCGGAGGACGAGGTCGCATCCCAGCTGCCATCGCCGGACGCGGCGACGCTCGGGTTCGGCACCTTCCTCCGCCTGCCACCCCTCCAGCGCTGCGCGGTCATCCTCAAGGACGTCCTCGGCTATTCGATTGCCGAGATCGCCGACGTCGCCGGCCAGACGCCAGCCGCCTGCAAGTCCGCGCTTCAGCGCGGGCGGGTCGCCCTTCGCGCCTTGGCCGGCGACGTCGCGAGCGCGCCGCCTGCGGTCACCGCCGGCGACCGGCAGCGGCTCCGGACCTTCGTCGCCCTCTACCGCGACGGTGATTTCGACACCCTCCGCAGCATGCTCGCCGAGGATGTCCGGCTCGACCTCGTCGGTCGGCTCGCGCTGGCCGGACGGGAGCGCATCACCCCCTATTTCACCCGTTACGCGGCGGCGGAGCACTGGCGTTTCGAGGCCGGGGCGATCGACGGGCGGCCCGTCATGCTGGTCTTTGATGCTCGCACCGAGGCATCGGCCCCGAGCCACTTCGTCGACGTCGCCTGCGATGGCGCGATCACGCGCATCCGCGACACCCTGTTCGCGCCGTATCTCATGGAGGGGGCGGACTGGGCGCGGTTCGACTGAAGCGGCTCGGCGCGCAGGACGTCGCCGTTACTTGACCCCCGTCGCCGCCGGCCTATAGCTGTCGCCGCCCGTTTTCCGCCGGAAGGCCAAGCCCGTGACCGACATCCCCGACCACATGCGCCCGGACCGCTCGTTCCAGGGCCTGATCCTCACCCTCCAGCGCTACTGGGCGGACAAGGGCTGCGTGATCCTCCAGCCCTACGACATGGAGATGGGCGCCGGCACGTTCCACCCGGCGACGACGCTCCGCGCCCTCGGCCCGAAGCCGTGGAAGGCCGCCTACGTGCAGCCCTCGCGCCGGCCGAAGGACGGCCGCTACGGCGAGAACCCCAACCGGCTCCAGCACTACTACCAGTACCAGGTGATCCTGAAGCCGTCGCCGCCCGACCTCCAGCAGCTCTATCTGGATTCGCTCCGCGCCATCGGCCTCGACATGGCCCTCCATGACGTCCGCTTCGTCGAGGACGACTGGGAGAGCCCGACGCTCGGCGCCTGGGGCCTCGGCTGGGAGTGCTGGTGCGACGGCATGGAGGTGTCGCAGTTCACCTATTTCCAGCAGGTCGCGGGCTTCGAATGCGCGCCGGTCGCTGGCGAGCTCACCTACGGGCTCGAGCGCCTCGCCATGTACGTCCAGGGCGTCGAGAACGTCTACGACCTCAACTTCAACGGCCGCGAGGGCGACGAGAAGGTCACCTATGGCGACGTGTTCCTGCAGGCCGAGCAGGAGTACTCCCGGCACAATTTCGAGCATGCCGACACGGCGATGCTGTTCGAGCAGTTCAGGATGGCAGAGGCCGCCTGCCGCCGCTACATCGAGGCCGGCTGGGCAGGCGAGGCGAAGGAGCGGCACCTCATGGCGCTGCCGGCCTACGACCAGTGCATCAAGGCGAGCCACGCCTTCAACCTCCTCGACGCCCGCGGCGTCATCGCGGTCACCGAGCGGCAGAGCTACATCCTCCGCGTCCGCGAGCTGGCGCGCGCCTGCGGCGCCGCCTGGCTCGCCACCGAAGGGGGAGGGGCTGACCGTGCCGCGGCTTGACCACGTCAACATCAAGGCCCTCGACCAGGAGGCGATGCGCGACTTCCTGGTCGACGTGCTCGGCGTCTACGAGGGACCGCGGCCCCCGTTCGATTTCCACGGCTACTGGCTTTATTTCGACGACGTCGCGGTCATCCACCTGATGGGCGAGCGCGGCCGCGGCATCGGCGGCCCGGGCTGGGTCGACCATGTCGCCTTCGCGCCCTTCGACTACGAAGAGAAGGTCGCCGAGCTCGAGGCCAAGGGCCACACCTTCCGCACCAGCGTGATGCCCGGCACCGGCCTCCGCCAGATCTTCGTCCAGGGCCCCGAGGGCGTCCGCGTCGAGATGCAGTGCCCGCCTGTGGCGGACGCCTAGGCCGCCTCTTCCGGCGTCTCGTCCCGTCCGGTTCCGCGCGCGGCGCGCCACTTCTGCATCAGCGCGTCGAGCTCGGGGTCGGGCGTCTCGGGGAGGACGATCCGCGGCGTGACGAGGAGGTCGCCGCGGCCGCCGGTCGAGAC
>JAEVZM010000296.1 GCA_023392225.1 Pseudomonadota bacterium | reverse complement strand
CTTGGCGACGGCGAGCAGGAGGTAGAGCGCATGCTCGGCGACCGTGCCGGAGTGGACACCGCCGACGATCGCAAGCGGCACGCCCATCTCCGTCAACGCGTCGACCGGCACGTTGTCGTAGCCGACGCCGGGGCGCGACACGACCTTGAGCCGGCGCGCGTTGACCAGTGCCTCGCGCGGCAGCGGCGCGGTGCGGAGCAGAAGCGCATCGGCCGCCGGCAGCTTCTCGACGAACTCCGCCGGCTCGTCGCCATCCATCTGGACGAGCGTCAGGTCGTCCCGGGCGCGTAGCAGGGCCAGGCCGTCGGGGTGGAGCTTGCCGGAGAGGAGGACGGTGGGCATAGCGGCTGGAACCTCGGGCTCATGCGCGACGCGAAGGTCTAGAATGCGGCCCTTACCCTGTCCAGTTGGCGGCCGGCCCGCATTGATAGAAACACATCCTCACGCCAGCGGCGGATCGCCGAGCGCCTCGGCGATGCGCAGGCCCTCGTTCCATTTCGCCATCCGCTCCGAGCGGGTGAACGAGCCGACCTTCAGCATCTCTGCACACCAGCCGACGGCAAGGTGGGTCACCGAGACGTCCTCGGTCTCGCCCGACCGGGCCGAGACGATGTTGTGCCATCCCGCCGCCCGCGCCGCCTCGAAGGCCGCCCGGGTCTCGGTCAGCGTGCCGGCCTGGTTCGGCTTGATCAGCGCGGTATTGCACGCCCCGACCGCCGCCGCATGGCGGACCCGCGCCGCATTGGTCACGAGGTAGTCGTCGCCGACGACGCGCACGCCCTTCGCCGCCGCGGTGAAGGCGACCAGCCCGGCCTCGTCATCCTCGGCCAGCGGGTCCTCGATCCAGCGGATCGGGTAGCGCTCGAGCCAGCCGAGCAGCATCGCGATCATGCCCTCAGTATCGAGCACCCGTCCCTCGCGGGCGAGCGTGTAGCGCCCATCCTTGCCGAAGTCGGACGCCGCGATGTCGAGCGAGATGGCGACCTCGTCGCCGGGCCGGTAGCCGGCCGCCTCGATCGCCGCGACGGCGAGCCCGAGCGCCTCCTCGTTGGTGTCGAAGAGCGGCCAGTAGCCGCCCTCGTCGGCGACACCGGCGAGCTTGCCTTGCGCCGCGAGCAGCTTGCCCGCCGCCCGGTAGACCTCGGCGGTCATGTCGAGCGCCTCTGCGAACGTCTCCGCGCCGGTCGCCACCACCATGAAGTCCTGGACGTCGACCCGCCGGCCGGCATGGGCGCCGCCGCCGAAGAGCTGGATCTCGGGCCGCGGCATGCTCACCGGCCGCTCGGTGCCGGCGAGGTACTGCCACAGCGGCACGCGCTCCGCCGCCGCTGCGGCATGGGCGACGGCGAGCGAGGTGGCGATCATCGCATTGCCGCCGAGGCGTGACTTGTTGTCGGTGCCATCGAGCGCGATCAGCGCCTCGTCGGCGGATTCCTGGTCGGTGGCGTCGAAACCGGCCAGCGCACCGGCGATCTCGCCGTTGACCGCGGCCACGGCGTCCTTGACGTCGTAGCCGCCGAAGGCCGGGCCGCCGTCGCGCCGGTCGAGGGCCTCGCCCGAGCCCGTCGAGGCGCCGGCGGGGGCGATCGCCCGCCCGACCACACCGCCGCCTAGCGTCACTTCCGCCTCGACCGTCGGCCGACCGCGGGAATCCCACACCCGCCGCCCGACGACCTTCGCGATGTCCGTCCTACCCACTACCGATCTCCCTGCCCCATGCTTCCCGGATCGCGGCGAGCGTCTCCGGCGCCGTCCCGACCAGAGGCTCCGCCACCCGGCGCACCCGCGCCCGGTCGGCATCGCTGGTCACATATTCCACCGGCGATTTGCCATCGACCCGCGCCAGGAACAACCCCGGCAGGAGTGCCGCCGCCCGGCCCTCGAGCGCACCGCGCGGCTCCCAGCCGACGCCGTCGAGATAGGCGTCGCGGAGCGCGTCGAAGGAAGCGAGATACGCCGCCGCCTCCGCCGGCACCGCCAGGCACTTGAGCAGCATGTGGTTGAGGCAGAAGGCGAGATCGAACGCCGGGTCGCCGTACCAGGCGCATTCGGCGTCGAGGAACACCGGACCGGCCGGACCGGCCATGATGTTCTTGGGGCTCGCGTCGCCGTGGACCAGGGCGAGCGAAGTGGCCGCGGTGCGGTCGGCGAGCGCCTCGAGCTTCGGCGCGAGATCCGGATGGCGGCGGCCGGTCGCGCGGAGATAGGGCTCGAGCCGCAGCGCCTCGAACAGCGGGCCGGTCGGGAACATGGCGGCGACGGCCTCGTCGCCTGCGGTCGCCTGATGGATCGCGGCGAGCCGCGCACCCACCGCGGCGGCGAAGCCGATGTCGACCTCCCCGGCCATCAGATCCGCCTTCCACAGCCGGTGATCGGCCGGGTCCAGCCATTCCATGGCGAAGAACATCGCCTCGTCGTCGTGGGCGAGCACCTTCGGCGCCGAGCCCGGCACCCGCGCCGAGGCGAGCTCGTACCACTGCCGCTCGAAGCGGTTGCGCTCCACCGGCGCGAACCAGTCGTCTTTCACCGCGAGCTTGGCCATCGCGCGCTTGACGCAGAACGTGCGCCCGCCCGACCTCACCCGCCAGATGTCGGAGGAGACCCCACCGGTCAGCCGCTCGGCCTCGACCGGCGCATCGGCGTCGACCAGTCCCAGCCGCCTCAGGCGCTCGAGGATGTCGCCCGGCAGCACGGCTAGGCCCGCACCAAGCCGCTGGCGGCGAAACTCTGCATCAATACCCTTCCCGCTTCCATGCCGCCGGCAGGGTCGCAGACTTGGCGGAGGCCGGTCAATCCGGGCACCTCAGGCGTTCCTTCTCATGAGGTATCGCTCCCAGTCGAGCGAATGGCGGACGATCTGCTCGAGATCGTCGTGGCGCGGCTCCCAGCCGAGAACGGAGCGGATCTTCTCCCCGGTCGCGGTCACGTAGGCGGGATCGCCCGGCCGACGCGGCGCCTCCACCGCGGCGAAGTCCACCCCCGATACCCGGCGCACCGTCTCGATCACCTCCCGCACCGAGTAGCCACGGCCATAGGCACAGTTGAGCGTGGTGCTCTCGCCACCGGCCCTCAGCCGGGCGAGCAACAGCGCATGGGCCGCGACCAGGTCGGTCACGTGGATGTAGTCGCGCACGCCGGTCCCGTCCGGCGTGTCGTAGTCGGTGCCGTAGATCTCCATCTGTGGCCGGCGACCCAGCGCCGTCTGGCTGGCGATCTTGATCAGGTGGGTGGCGACCGCAGTGGATTCCCCGGCCCGCCCGTTCGGGTCCGCCCCGGCGACGCAGAAATAGCGGAGCACGCCATAGGTGAAGGGATGGACCTTCGCCGCGTCGGCGATCATCCACTCGGTCATCAGCTTCGAGCGGCCATAGGGCGAAATCGGCTGGAGCGGCGTCTCCTCGACCACCGGCGCCTGTCCAGACATGCCGTAGACCGCGGCGGTCGACGAGAAGATCAGGTGCTTGACGCCGCCGGCGACCGCTGCCTCGATCAGGTTGCGGGAGCTGCAGGCATTGTTGGCGTAGTAGCGGAGCGGCTCGGCCACCGACTCCGACACCACGATCGACCCGGCGAAGTGGATGATCTCGCGGACCCCGTACCGGTCGATCACCCCGCGCACCAGCGCCATGTCGCCGACGTCGCCCTGGATCAGCGCGGCGTGCCCGTCGACCGCCCAGTCGACGCCGGTCGAAAGATTGTCGATGACCACGACCTCCTCGCCGGCATCCACCAGGTTCATCACCATGTGGCTGCCGATGAATCCCGCTCCGCCGGTGACCAGGACCGCCATTCGCTTCGCTCCTCGCCTGCCGCCGCCGGGGCGCATCCCCGGCCGGGCGGTCGTCGCCGCAACGGCCGGGGAAAGCCCGGGCCATCGGCGGACATCGGCGGTCGATCTACGCGACCTGAAGCCGCACGGCTAGGCCCTTTCCCGCGCAAACTGCCGCGCCCGGTCACGCGCTCATGGTGCTTGCATCGCCCGGGGCGAGTGGGTATCGCCAACCCCATGTGCGGGCCCGAGCCCGCGAAGCTCGCTGAGAAGGTTGCTAAGTGGAGACCGCCTGGCGTGACGTTGTCGACGGGCTGTCCTACCGGGACTACTGGTGGACCATGGCCTGGAACGACATCCGGGCACGCTACCGGCGCTCCAAGATCGGCCAGTTCTGGATCACGCTCAGCGTCGCGCTGTTCGTCCTCGGCATCGGCGTTGTCTATGCTGGCATCTTCGGCCAGCCGATCTCCGAGTACATGCCCCGGCTCACCGTCTCCTACGTGACGTGGATGTTCCTCTCCGCCATGCTGATCGGCGGCTGCACGACCTTCATCGCCTCGTCCTCGACCATGCAGCAGCGGCTGTTTCCGATCAGCGTGCACGCCTATCGCCTGGTCACCCGGGAGCTGATGATCCTCGCCCACAACGCGATCGTGGTGGTGATCGTCTGGATCGTCTTCAACGTCGGCATCACCCCTGCGGCGCTGCTCGTGATCCCCGCCATCGCCATCAACGCCTATATCGGCTTCTGGATCGCCATGACGCTCGGCATCGCCAGCGTTCGCTACCGGGACATTCCGCCGATCATCGGGTCCCTCGTCACCATCCTGTTCTTCATCACGCCGGTGATGTGGGGCTCGGACCGGCTGGGCGGCCATGCCGACATCATCGTGATGCTCAACCCCTTCGCCTATCTCATCGCCATCGTGCGCGACCCGATGCTCGGCATCGTTCCTCCGCTCGAGACATGGCTGGTCGCCTTGGGCCTCGCCGTGGTGGCGACCCTGGTCGGCCTCTACGCGATGTCGCTGACGCGGCACCGCCTGGCCTACTGGCTCTGAGGGCGCCAATGGCACGGCTCTCGGCGCAGGACCTCTGGATCAGCTTCGCGATCTTCGACTACCAGCACGTCTCGCTGAAGCAGACGGCGCTCCGCCTCGGCCGCCGCGCGAGGGTGCCGGCCCCGGTCGTGCATGCGCTGAAGGGTGTCTCGTTCGAGGCATCCGACGGTGATCGCGTCGGCCTGATCGGCCACAATGGCTCGGGCAAGTCGACGATGCTGCGTGCGCTCGCCGGCATCTACCTGCCGACCCGGGGCACGCTGGTCACCGAGGGCAAGCGCGGCAGCCTGTTCAACGTCTCGGCCGGGCTCGATTCTGACGCCACGGGCGCGGAGAACATCACCCTCCTCGGCGTCTCGGCCGGCATGAGCCTCAGGGAGGTGGCCGCCTGCCGCGACGAGATCATCGCCTTCGCCGACCTCGGCGACGCGCTGAACCGTCCGGTCCGCACCTACTCCGCCGGCATGCAGCTCCGCCTCGCCTTCGGTGTCTCCACGGCCCTCCCCTCCGACGTCCTGCTGATCGACGAGGTCATCGGCGTCGGCGACGCCCGCTTCCAGGCCCGCGCCACCGAGCGCATCGGCCGGCTGATGGGCCAGGCGAAGGTCCTGGTCCTCGCCTCGCACTCCGACAAGGTGCTGCTCGACAACTGCAATCGCGGCCTCGTGTTCGAGCAGGGCAACATCGTCTTCGACGGCGCCATCACCGAGGCGATCGCCTTCGCCAGGGGACCGGCGGCGCCGCCCCAGCCGCCCCCGGCGCTGCCCTCGCCAACGCCCGCGAAGAGCGCTCCCGCCGCCGCGCTCCCGCCGCCCCGGGGACGTCCGGTCCGGCGGGCCGCGGGTCTCCCGACGCTGTTTCCGACCGGGCGGCGGAGCCGCTGAACCGCCCGTCGGCAGCAGGAACGAACAGGATGACGCCGCTGGCCGCTTCGCGTAGCGTCCCCGGCCAACGACACACCCCGAAGGAACCGCCTATGGACCGCTTCAAAGCCCTCCTCATCACCCGCGACGAGGCAAGTGGGGAGCAGTCCGTGGCCGAGACCGAGCTCACGCGTGCCGACCTCATGGATGGCGACGTCGACATCCGGGTGGAGCACTCGACGGTCAACTACAAGGACGGCCTCGCCATCACCGGCAAGCTCCCGGTTGTCCGCCGCTTCCCGATGATCCCCGGCGTCGACCTCGCCGGAACCGTCATCGCCTCCCGCCACGAGCGCGTGCGGCCCGGCGACAAGGTCATCGTCAACGGCTGGGGACTGGGCGAGACCCACCATGGCGCCTACAGCCAGATGGCCCGGGTCGAGGCGCGCTGCATCACCCCCCTGCCGCCGTCCTTCACCACCGCCGAGGCGATGGCGATCGGCACCGCCGGCTACACGGCGATGCTCTCGATCCTTGCGCTCGAGGCCCATGGCGTGACGCCGGGGCGTGGTCCGGTGGTGGTCACCGGCGCCTCGGGCGGCGTCGGCTCGATGGCCATCGCCCTCCTGTCGAGCCTCGGTTACGCGGCCATCGCCGTCACCGGCCGCGAGCACGAGCACGACTACCTGCTCGGCCTCGGCGCCGCCGAGATCATGCCGCGCGCCGAGCTGGAGAAACCGCCGAGGCTTCTCGGCAAGGAGCGCTTCGCCGGGGCGATCGACGCCGTCGGCGGGACGGTGCTCGCCAACGTGCTGTCGCTGACCCAGGCCGGCGGGGCAATCGCCGCCTGCGGCAATGTCGCCGGCTTCGAGCTGGTGACGTCGGTGGCGCCGTTCATCCTGCGCGGCGTGTCGCTGCTCGGCATCGAATCCTCGCACGCGGCGCCGGAGAAGCGGGTCGCGGCATGGAACCGCCTCGCCCGCGACATCGACCGCAAGAAGCTTGCGGAGATGACGACCACGCTGCCCTGGAGCGGTATCGTCAATGCCGCCCACGACATCGTCGCGGGCAAGGTGCGCGGCCGCCTCGTGGTCGTGATCGACTGACGCGGCCGGCGATCGCGGCTGTCGTCGATCAGACCATGGCGACCTTGCCGGTGGCGAGGTCGTAGACGCCGCCGACCACCTCCAGCTTCCCTTCCGAGACGAGGCCGGAGAGGATCGGCGCGGCCGTCTTGAGATACGCCACGTTGAGGCGCACGTTCTCGATCGTGGCGGCTTCCATCAGGTCCGCGGGCTTCTCAGCCTCTGCGGCCTTGACCGCCGGCGCGATCGCCGCGGCGCGCGACGGCAGATGGCCCGGCAGCTCGGTGCCGTTCTGGACGACGTCGATCGCGGCGCGCACCGCACCGCAGGAGGTATGGCCGAGCACCATGATCAGCTGCGAGCCGAGGACCGCGCTGCCGAACTCGAGGCTGGCCAGCCCGTCCTCATTGACGAAGTTGCCGGCGACGCGAACCACGAACAGGTCGCCCGGCCCCTGGTCGAACAGCAGCTCCGGTGCCACGCGGCTGTCGGCGCAGCTGACGATCGAGGCGAAGGGCGACTGCGACTTGGCGCGCTCGGCACGGCCGACCGAAAAGTCGCGGTTGATCGCCGTGTTGGCGACGTAGCGGGCGTTGCCCTCTTCAAGCTTCTTGAGCGCGTCGGCGGGCGCGACCCCGGCACTCTCGGCCGCAAAGGCGGACGGGACCGCCATCCTGGCGAGCGGCACGGCCGCCGCGAGGCCCACCATTCCGGTCAGAATGGACCGGCGCGAGAGTCCTTCCGTCAGGCAATTCTTGCACATTATTCAGCTCCCCATGCGATCATAGTGGCAGTACTCATACCGCACCGCTGGGGCTGTGGAAATTGCCATCGTATAAAATCGGCATAATCTTGGTCCCCGACAGTCTAATCCTATCGGGGACCGAGCAGCGCTGCCGGTCTGGCGTCGCGTTCTAGCCGAGAAGATTCGGCCAGAGGCCGAGAACACCGTAGATGATCAGCCAGATCGCGACGATATAGGCGAGAATCCGCGGCGCGATCAGGATCAGGATGCCCCCGAGAAGCGCCAGGATCGGCGTGATGTGGGCGACGGTGATGGTCATCTGAGCGTCTCCATGCGGCTTGCTGACTGCCCCGGCGAATCGCCGGTGAGCGGATGATGGCCGAGCATCGCGACAAAAGCTTTGCTCCCGGTTACCGCGGGAACCAACCCCCGCAGGCTCCGTTTTCAGCGTCACAGACACGAAGAGGAGCGTGCTCAGATGAACACCCATATGCGAAACGCCGACGCGGCGGACGCTTCGACCCGCGAGACCCATGATCTGATCTCGAGCGACAAGGTCGAAGGCACCAACGTCTATCGCTCGAACGGCGAGAAGATCGGCCATATCGAGCGCATCATGCTCGACAAGCGCTCGGGCAAGGCAGCCTACGCGGTCATGAACTTCGGCGGCTTCCTCGGCCTCGGCGAGGACTCCTACCCGCTGCCGTGGTCGGTGCTGACCTACGACACCGAGCTCGGCGGCTACCGGGTCGACGTCTCCGACGAGCAGCTGCAGGGTGCGCCGAAGTACCGTCGCGACGAGCTCTGGTGGGATCGTCCCGATGCCAATCGCGACAGCGCCATCTACGGCTACTGGGGCGCGCCGCCCTACTGGCTCTGAGGTCCATCGGAAATCGGGGCGCAAGCCTCGAGGCGGAACCGTCCCCCTCCGGCTCCCCAGCCTAAGGATGGGGGGCGGTTCTTCCGCGTCTCGGCATGGCCCGTCCGCAGCCGGCCCGGTGGGGCGCTATTCCTCGGCCCGCATGACGAAGAAGACGGCCGCGACCGCCAGTGCCACGAAGAAATAGACGAAGCCCATCTCGCCGCGATCCCCGTACCAGGAGATCGCATTGATCACCGCGATCAGCAGCATGCCGTTGGCGAGGATGAAGGCCTTGAAGGCCCATGTCCGGCCGGTCCAGAGCGCCACGCCCGAGCCGATCAGCACCAGGCCGGTGAGGATCTGGATGGCGACGTGGAGCTTGGTCTGGAGCATGGAGTCCCAGAGCTCCGGAACCCCGCCGGTCGCGATCCGGTAGACCCAGATCAGGATCAGGAGAATGCCGACGATGACGCCGAAAAGCGCCGACTGCCGGGCATAGGGCGTGGTGCGGGCTGGCGCGTTCCTGGCCATGACTTAACCCTCGATCTTGGAGAAATCGGCCACGGCAAGCGTCGCCGCGCGAATCTGGTTGAGAAGGCGCAGCCGGTTCTCGCGCACCGCCGGGTCGTCGTCATTGACCCGCACCGCATCGAAGAACGTGTCGACCGGCGCACGGAGGCCGGCGATCGCGCGCATCGCGCCGTCATAGTCCTCGACGGCGACCGCGGCTCGGGCCGCGCCGGTGGCGGCGCCCACAGCCTCGAACAGCGCCCGCTCTTCGGGGGCCTTGAGCCGGCCCGGCTCGACCTCGCCGGCGAATGTCGTCCCGGATTTCTTTTCCTCCTCGCGGAGGATGTTGCTGGCGCGCTTGGTCCCGGCGAGCAGCGACTTGCCGTCGTCGCTGTCGAGGAAACGCCCGAGCGCCTCGACCCGGCGCACGACCAGGAGGAGATCGTCCTGGCTGCCGAGCGCGAACACCGCATCGACGAGGTCGTGCCGCGCGCCCTGGTCGCGAAGCTGCACCTTCAGCCGGTCGGCGAAGAAGGCGAGCAGGTCGTCGCGGATCGACGCGCCCAGCGCCTCGTAGCCGGGCACGAACTCGGCTTCTGTCTCCGCCTCAGCCGCGTGCATGCTCTCCGACAACCGCAACTCGACTTGCGCGATCATGTCGGCCGGCACCACGGCGGTCTGCCCCTCGCCGCTGGCGAGGCCATTGGCCGCCCCGGCATAGTAGCGCTGTGCGATCACCTGCCGGGCGGCGGCGAGCATCGGCGCGGTCAGCGGCAGGCGCAGCCCGTTGTCGAGCACGATCCGGATGACGCCGAGTGCGGCGCGGCGGAGCGCATAGGGATCCTTGCTGCCGGTCGGCTTCTCGTCGATCGCCCAGAACCCGACGAGGAGGTCGAGCTTGTCGGCGAGCGCGACGCAGACCGAGACGAGGTCGGCCGGCACCCGGTCGGACGGGCCGAGCGGCTTGTAGTGGTCCTCGATCGCGGCAGCGACGGAGGCGTCCTCGCCCTGTGCGGTCGCGTTGTAGCGGCCCATCAGGCCCTGAAGCTCGGGGAACTCGCCGACCATCTCGGTCGGCAGGTCCGCCTTGGCCAGCGCCGCCGCCCGCTCGACCTTCTCCCGGAATCCCTTTTCCGTCGACAGCATGTCGGCGATCTCGCCGGCGAGGCGGACGATCCGCTGGACACGCTCGCCCTGTGTGCCGAGCTTCTCGTGGAACACGACATTGGTCGCGGCGAGCTTCGCCATGCGCTGGTCGAGCGGCTTCGAAAGGTCGAGCTTGAGCAGCTCGGCCGCGGCGGCGAACTCGGGTGCATCGTGGCCCGGCAGGTCGCGCCGGTCTGTGTCGTAGAAGTGCCGCGCGTCCGAGAGCCGGGCCCGGATGACGCGCTGGTTACCGGCGACGATGGCGTCGCCGCCGTCCGGCGCCTCGATGTTGGCGACCAGCACGAAGCGGTTGGCGAGCGCGCTGTCGCTGCCGCGCTGGCGCAGCACGAAGCACTTCTGGTTGGCGCGGATGGTGGTCCGGATCACCTCGGGCGGGATGGCGAGAAACGCCTCGTCGAACGAGCCGACCAGCACCACCGGCCACTCGACCAGCCCGGCGACCTCCTCGAGCAGCCCCTCGTCCTCGACCAGCTCGAGCCCGAGCGCCAGTGCCCGGTCACGGGCGTCGGCGAGGATGATCTCCTTCCGCCGGTCGGCGTCGAGCACGACCTTGGCCTTCTCGAGCTTCGGCGCGTAGTCGTCGAAGCGCTTCACCGTGATCTCGCCCGGCGCCATGAAGCGGTGGCCGCGGGTGGTGTCGCCCGACTGGATGCCGCCGACCTCGAAGCGCACCACCTCGGTGTCGCTGGTCTCCGGCCCGAAGACGCAGAGGATCGAATGCAGCGGCCGCACCCAGGAGAGCGCGCCCGGTTCCGCCGACGCCGCACCCCAGCGCATCGACTTCGGCCACGGGAAGCTCTTCACGATCCCCGGTACGATCTCGGCGATCACCTCTTCCGCCGTCCGCCCCGGCTTCTCGATCACGGCGACATAGATGTCGCCCTTCTTGTCGGGCTGGATCCTGGCCTCCTCGATCGAGGCAAGCCCGGCCGCCTTGAGGAAGCCTTCGAGCGCCTTCTCCGGCGCCCCGACCCGCGGGCCCTTCCGCTCCTCGCGCCGGTCCGGCGAGCGCGCCGGCAGGCCGTGCACGGTCAGCGCCAGGCGCCGCGGCGTGGCGAAGGCCTTAGCGCCCTCGTAGACGAGGCCGGCCTCGACCAGCGCGTCGGTCACCAGCTTGCGCAGATCCTCGGCGGCCTTGCGCTGCATGCGCGCCGGAATCTCTTCGGAGAACAGTTCGAGCAGAAGGTCGGGCATGGATGATGCGGGCCGTTTCGAGGGTCGCCGTTTGTTAGTGGAACCGAGCCGGGA
>JAEVZM010000263.1 GCA_023392225.1 Pseudomonadota bacterium | reverse complement strand
GTTCTTCGGGGCGATCTACACGGCGGGCGGGCTGCTGATCCTCGCCTTTCTCACCGTGCTCCATGCGCCCTGGATGATCATCCCGGTTGCGGTCGGCTTTCCGCTGATCGGGCCGTTCGTCGCGGTCGGGCTCTATGAGGTCAGCCGTCGCCGGGCCGCGGGGATGCCGCTCCGCTGGGGCGAGATCCTCTCGGTGATCTTCCAGCAGCGCAACCGCCAGCTCGGCTGGACCGCGTTCATCGTGCTCTTCATTTTCTGGATATGGGTCTACCAGGTCCGGCTGCTGATCGCCCTGTTCCTCAAGTCGTCGAGCTTCGCCACCATCGACGGCTTCCTGACGGTGGTCACCACCACCCAGCAGGGCCTCCTCTTCCTCGCCGTCGGCACCTGCGTCGGGGCCGTGCTCGCCTTCGTCCTCTACGCGACGACGGTGATCACCATGCCGCTGCTTCTCGACCGCGACCTCGATTTCGTCTCGGCGATGATCGTCAGCTTCCAGACCATCCACCGCAGCCCCAGGGTGATGATCGCCTGGGGCGTGCTGATCGCGGTCCTGACCCTGATCGCCCTCGTTCCGGCGTTTCTGGGCCTCCTCGTGGTGCTGCCGGTGCTGGGCCATGCGACCTGGCACCTCTATGTAAGGGCGGTCGAGAGGGCGCCCGAGCCGCTTCGGGCTTGAGTTCGGCGCGCCAAGCCTCTATTTACGCTCCAACAGTACGGCGGGCGGTCCGATATTCGGTTCGCGCGCCGTTTAGCCGTGCGGGATTTTCATGGCCGAGAGAACGAATCCAGTCACCTTCCTCCAGCAGGTTCGCGCCGAGACCGCCAAGGTGGTGTGGCCGAGCCGGCGCGAGACGATGATCTCGACGATCATGGTTCTGGTGATGGCGGTGCTGGCAAGCATCTTCTTCCTGGTCGCCGATACCGCGATCAGCTTCGGCGTGCAGTTCCTGCTCGGCTTGGGGAGCTAGACGATGCAGGGTCAGGTTCAGGGCGACAAGAAGTGGTACATCGTCCACGCCTATTCGAATTTCGAGCGCAAGGTCGCCGAGTCGATCAAGGAGAAGGCGCACGCCGCCGGCCTCGGTGAGGCTTTCGAGGAGATCCTCGTGCCGACCGAGAAGGTCGTCGAGGTTCGCCGCGGTCGCAAGGTCGATGCCGAGCGCAAGTTCTTCCCGGGCTATGTGCTCGTGAAGATGGCGATGTCGGACGAGGCCTATCACCTCATCAAGAACACGCCGAAGGTCACGGGCTTTCTCGGCGCCGACAAGAAGCCGGTGCCGATCTCCGAGGCCGAGGCGCGGCGCATCCTCCAGCAGGTCCAGGAGGGCGTCGATCGTCCGAAGCCCTCGGTCAGCTTCGAGGTCGGCGAGCAGGTCCGCGTTTCGGACGGCCCGTTCGCGTCGTTCTCGGGACAGATCGAGGAAGTCGACGAGGTTCGCGCCCGCCTCAAGGTCGCGGTGTCGATCTTCGGCCGGGCGACGCCCGTCGAGCTCGAATACAGTCAGGTCGAGAAGGTCTAGGAAGCGGACGGCGCTCGTCCGCCTCCTCCGGATGTCGGGCTCTCCGGCATCGGGGACATGCGGTCGCCTCGCCTGATCTGGCGGGGCGCCCGGGAGCGCAGAGGCGGCGGGCCATATGGTCCCGCCGTAGAACCGGCCGTGGGAGGCGAGGGTGGTTTGCCAGCCACCGGAGCCGCACCACGCCATTCCCGCCGGCGCATGCCGGCTCGTTGCAAGGGAACTGACACATGGCAAAGAAGGTAGCAGGCTACCTGAAGCTTCAGGTGCCGGCCGGGTCGGCGACGCCGTCCCCGCCGATCGGCCCCGCGCTCGGCCAGCGCGGCATCAACATCATGGAGTTCTGCAAGGCGTTCAACGCCCAGTCGCAGGAAATGGAGAAGGGCTCTCCGGTCCCGGTGGTCATCACCTACTATCAGGACAAGTCCTTCACCTTCCAGATGAAGACGCCGCCGGTGAGCTTCTTCCTCAAGAAGGCCGCCAACCTCAAGTCCGGCTCGAAGACCCCGGGCCGTGGCTCGGCCGGCTCGGTGACCCGCGACCAGGTTCGCGAGATCGCCGAAGCAAAGATGAAGGATCTCAACGCCATCGATATCGATGGTGCGATGAAGATGGTTGAAGGCTCGGCCCGTTCCATGGGCCTCGAGGTGGTGGGCTGATCCGATGGCGCATGTAGGCAAGCGTATCAAGGCGGCCCGCGAGGGCATCGAGGCTGAGAAGCTCTATCCGCTCGACGAGGCCATCAAGCTGGTCAAGTCGCGCGCGAGCGCCAAGTTCGACGAGACCGTCGAGGTGTCGATGAATCTCGGCGTCGATCCCCGTCACGCCGACCAGATGGTCCGTGGCGTGTGCCAGCTCCCCAACGGCTCCGGCCGGACGGTGCGGGTCGGTGTCTTCGCCCGCGGCCCCAAGGCCGACGAGGCCAAGGCGGCCGGTGCGGATGTGGTCGGCGCGGAGGATCTGGTCGAGCAGGTGCAGAGCGGCAAGATCGACTTCGACCGCTGCATCGCCACCCCCGACATGATGCCGCTGGTCGGCCGTCTCGGTAAGGTGCTCGGCCCGCGCGGCCTGATGCCGAACCCGAAGGTCGGCACCGTGACCCAGGACGTAGCCGGGGCCGTCAAGGCGGCCAAGGGCGGCGCCATCGAGTTCCGCGTCGAGAA
>JAEVZM010000240.1 GCA_023392225.1 Pseudomonadota bacterium | reverse complement strand
GCCACCGGCTTCTCCGGCCACGGCCTCCAGCAGGCGCCGGGCATCGGCCGCGGCCTCGCCGAGCTCGTCGTCCATGGCCGCTACATCAGCCTCGACCTCGCCCCGCTCGGCTACGCGCGCGTTGCCGACGGCCGTCCGCTCGTCGAGGCGAACGTCGTCTGAGCCGCGGGGGCCTTCCGGGGTCCCGGCGGAACGTTGTCATTGTATCAAATGCTAATGGTCTCGGGCCGCCAATGCCTGTACAATGCATGCACCGGAGCTCCTGAGAGCTGCTGCCCGAAAGGCCGACGTGCTAGCCGTCGCTGCCCGCGCGGCTCACGATGGGGTCCCGGGCGCGATGGAGAAGAGCCGTCAGGGCCGCGTTTTTTTTGAGCGGTGGACTGGCGGAACGGGGATGTCGCGATTGAGGAGTGCGCCGGTCTGGAGGGGTCCTGGCCGGCGCCTTCTCCTTGTGGCCCCGCCTTCTCTCATGACCCTGCCTTTGCGCCCCGCTCCCTGACCGCTTCCCCCCATCGCCGCACGGCGCTCGAATCGAAACGGGCGCCCATCGGGCGCCCGCTCCTTCGTCCGGGGACGAGCCCCTCGTTACTGCGCGGTCGGGATGCCGGCCTTCTCGGTGACGGCGTGGCTGAACGCCCCCTCCGGCTTCTTGGTGATGACCGGGTCCGAGCCGCCGGCGAGCAGGATGTCGACGGTACGGTTGTAGTCGGCCTCGACCAGCGAGCCGTTCGAGCCCTCGATCAGCTTGGCGACCTCGCCCATCATCCGCTTCTGGTGCTTCTCGGTCTGGGCGCCGGTCTCGTCATTGTCGAGGACGATCATCGCCGCCTCGTCCGGGTTCTCCTTGGCCCACTCCCAGCCCTTCATGGAGGCCCTCACGAAGCGCGCCATCTTGTCGACGAAGGCGGGATCCTGGAGGCTGGCCTCGAGCACGTAGAGGCCGTCCTCGAGCGTCGCCATGCCCTCGTCCTCATACTTGAAGACGACGAGCTCCTCGGCCGGGATGCCGGCGTCGATGATCTGCCAGTACTCGTTGTAGGTCATGGTCGAGACGCAGTCGGCCTGCTTCTGGATCAGCGGGTCGACGTTGAAGCCCTGCTTGATCACCGTCACGCCGTCCGGGCCGCCATCGGTCGACAGGCCAAGGTGCGACATCCACGACAGGAACGGATACTCGTTGCCCGAGAACCAGACGCCGAGGGTCTTGCCCTTGAAGTCCTCCGGCTTGGTGATGCCGGATTCCTTGCGGCAGGTCAGCATCATGCCCGACTTCTTGAAGGGCTGGGCGATGTTGACCAGCGGCACGCCCTTCTCGCGGGTGGCCAGCGCCGACGGCATCCAGTCGACCACCACGTCGGCTCCGCCACCGACCAGCACCTGCGGCGGGGCGACGTCCGGGCCACCCGGATTGATCGTCACGTCGAGGCCTTCCTCTTCGTAGAAGCCCTTGTCCTTGGCGACGTAGTAGCCGGCGAACTGGGCCTGGGTGACCCACTTGAGCTGCAGGGTCACCGGGTCCGCGGCATTGGCCGAGGCGAAGCCGAGCCCCAGGCCAAGAGCGAGCGTACCAAACAGAAGATTGCGCATGTGTCTGACCTCTCCCAATCGAGCTGTTGAGCCCGTCCTCACCGGGACCGGAAGGACGGATGCCAGAACGTCACGGCGCGCTCGATGAGCGCCATGACGCCATAGAACACGGAGCCGGCGAGCGCCGCCACCGCGATTTCTGCCCAGACCATGTCGGTCGCGAGCCGCCCGATCTCGGTCGAGATGCGGAAGCCCATGCCGACGGTCGGCGTGCCGATGAACTCCGCCACGATGGCCGCGATCAGTGCCAGCGTCGAGTTGATCTTGAGGGCGTTGAAGATGAAAGGCAGGGCAGCCGCGAGGCGGAGCTTGAGGAGCGTCTGCCAGTAGCTGGCGCCATAGGTGCGCATCAGGTCGCGGTGCACGGCGTCGGACGCCTCGAGCCCGGCGACCGTGTTCACCAGCATCGGGAAGAAGGTCATGATGATGACCACCGCCGCCTTGGACGGCCAGTCGAAGCCGAACCACATCACCATGATCGGCGCCATGCCGACGATCGGCAGCGCCGAGACGAGATTGCCGACCGGCAGGAGGCCCCGCTTGAGGAACGGCACCCGGTCGGCGGCGATGGCGACGAGGAAGCCGGCGAGGCAGCCGATCGCGTAGCCGATCAGCACTGCCTTGAGGAAGGTCTGCTGGAAATCGGCCCACAGGAGATGGGTCGAGGCGAGGATCCGCGTCCAGATCGCCGACGGTGCCGGCAGGAGCACCTGCGGCACCCCGGCACCGCGCACCACCACCTCCCACAGGAACAGGAGCCAGGCGCCGAAGATCAGCGGCACGACCACGCGCAAGAGCAGCGACAGCAGCCGGCTGTGCGGCTGGGCAAGCGACAGCACCGTCACCACCCGCCAGGCGAGCAGCCAGGAGGCGATGACCAGGCCCCAGAACCCCCAGCCGGCGTGCCCCTCGACGCCCGGCAGCACATCGAGCGCCAGCCAGGCGCCGAGATGGGCGCCGATGAACATCACCGCGCCGTCGGAGAAGTGCACCCGCCACGGCTCGGCGGCGACCGCCGTCGCCACCAGCATCATCAGGAGCACGGCGGCGGGCAGCGGCCCATCGTCGATGAGCCGCAGGCCGCCGACCTCGGAGCCGAGCGGCAGGATGCCGGCCATGACGATGAACACCAGCGCGGGCAGCGCCTGCCAGGAGCGCATGTCGATCACGAGGCGACGGCTCCGGCAATCTCGCGGGCAACGCGCTCGCCGGAAAGACGGGCGCCGCCGCAGGTCTGCATCAACGGCCCGGCCAGCGCCTCGCCGGCGAACCAGATGCGCTCGGCCACCG
>JAEVZM010000666.1 GCA_023392225.1 Pseudomonadota bacterium | reverse complement strand
AAACCAGAACGTTGCCCATCCGCGGCATTCTCCGGCTCGCACTAGAAACTGCAGTGGTACAGGGGCGGCTGTCATCCGCATCTAGATGGCCGCCGGTCCTCCGCGGCCGCCACGCAACCGCCAGCGTAGAGGCCGTAAGCACCCAAAAGTATCCCCTAAACGGGGGCTGCCGAATGTTTGCGCTTCTGCTCCCGATCTTAACGTCTTGCAACAGGTATCCCGGGGAAGACTGCGGTCTTCATCGGCGCGCGCGCGGCGGCTCGGAGCCGCGCCAACGCGCGACCATGCGAGGCGCCCCGGGATTGTGCTACCTCACGCCTTCCCTGCCGCAGACGGACGGATGGGGGGCCGGTCGCACCGGCAAGGACGAGGCACGCCATGCAACGCCACAAGCTCGACGCTATCGACCTTCGGATCCTCGCTGAGGTGCAGCGTGACGGCCGCATCACCAAGGTCGCCCTCGCCGAGCGCGTCGGCCTTTCCGCCACGCCCTGCTGGAACCGGCTGCGGCGGCTCGAGGAGGCCAAGATCATCACCGGCTATCACGCCCGGCTGTCGACGCGCTCCGTCGTGCCGATCGTCGCGGTCTTCGTCGAGGTCAAGCTGACGGAGCACCGCAAGGCCGACTTCAGCCGCTTCGAGCGGACGGTCCGCGACATCCCGGAGATCGTCCCGTGCTGGGCGACGGGCGGCAGCATCGACTACATCCTCCGCGTCGTGGCCCGCGACGTTGCCGCCTACCAGGCGCTCCTCGACCACCTCCTGTCGCTCGAGATCGGCATCAGCCGCTATTTCAGCTTCATCGTCACCAAGACGGTGAAGGACGAGCCGGTGATACCGCTGGCCGAGATGCTGGCCCCGCCGTCCGAGCGGTGATTTTTTCGGCGAGACAGCCAAGAGCCGAATGATCGATCCTCCGACACGGGCAAAACGGCCCAGGTCTTCCGGCGGCGCACCTAGTATGGGCGCACCCCCTCACCACCTCGGGAAGACCGGCAATGCTCGATGGCACCAACGAACTGGAAGCGTGGGATCGCGACCACTTCTTCCACCCCTCGACCCACATGGGCGCGCATGCCCGCGGCGAGACGCCGAACCGGATCGTCACCGGCGGCGAGGGTGTCTACATCTCCGACATCAACGGGCGCCGCAGCCTCGACGCCTTTGCCGGCCTCTACTGCGTGAACGTCGGCTACGGCCGGAAGGAGATCGCCGACGCGATCGCCGCGCAGGCGAGCCAGCTGCCCTACTACCACGCCTATGCCGGGCACGGCAGCGAGCCCTCGATCAAGCTCGCCAAGATGATCATCGACCGCGCCCCGAAGGGCATGAGCCGCGTGTTCTTCGGTCTCTCCGGGTCGGATGCCAACGAGACCAACATCAAGCTCGTCTGGTACCTCAACAACGTGCTCGGCCGTCCGGAGAAGAAGAAGATCATCTCGCGCTGGCGCGGCTATCACGGCTCGGGGGTGATGACCGGCAGCCTCACCGGCCTGCCGCTGTTCCACAACGCCTTCGACCTGCCGCGCGCGCCGATCCTCCACACCGAGGCGCCGTTCTTCTACGCCCGCAAGGACCGCAGCCTCGACGAGGAGGGCTTCGCGGACTTCTGCGCGGCCGAGCTCGAGGCGATGATCCTCGCCGAGGGACCGGAGACCATCGCCGCCTTCATCGGCGCGCCGATGCTCCGCACTGGCGGCATCATCCCGCCGCCCGCCACCTACTGGACGAAGATCCAGGCGGTGCTCCGCAAGTACGACATCCTGCTCATCGCCGACGAGGTGATCACCGGCTTCGGACGTCTCGGCACGATGTTCGGCTCCGACTTCTACGGCATCGAGCCGGACCTCATCACCATCGCCAAGGGCCTCACCTCGGCCTATGCGCCGCTCTCGGGCGTGATCGTGTCGGAGAAGGTCTGGCAGAACCTCGTCAAGGGCTCGGACAAGCTCGGCCCGATCGGCCACGGCTGGACCTACTCGTCGCATCCGCTTTGCGCGGCGGCAGGCGTCGCCAATCTGGAGCTCGTCGACAGTCTCGGCCTCGTCGACAATGCCCGCGAGGTCGGCGCCTATTTCCGCACCGCGCTGGCCGATGCGGTCGGCGGCAATGCCATCGTCGGCGACGTGCGTGGCGAGGGCCTCCTCGCCGCCGTTCAGTTCTCGGCGAGCCGCGAGACGTTCATGCCGTTCGATCCGGATCTGAAAGTGGGCGTCAAGGTCGCTGCCGCCCTCGTCGAACGTGGCGTGATCGGCCGGGCCATGCCGGGTGGCGACATCCTCGGCTTCGCGCCGCCGCTCTGCCTCACCCGCGAGGAAGCCGATATCATCGTCGACGCCACCCGCGGCGCGATCGAGTCGGTCGCAGCGGTGCTGCCCACGAAGGCGTGAAGGACGACGGCTTGAGCGATCCGCACCTCACCACCCCGGCCGGCAAGCCGCGCGCGCGATCGCTCGGCATTCCCTTCGACGGCATCGCCGGGCCGTTCAACGCGATCACCGACGTGGCCGGGGTCGGTGTCGGCTACACGACGCTGATCGCCGGCGACGGCCCGCTCGCCACCGGCAGCGGGCCGGTGCGCACCGGGGTGACCGCCATCCTGCCGCGCCCGCCCGAGCGCTGCCTCGAGCCGGTGTTCGCCGGCTTCCACAGCCAGAACGGCAATGGCGAGATGACCGGCACCCACATGATCGCCGAGGTCGGCGCCTTCACCCTGCCGGTGACGATCACCAACACCCACGCCTGCGGCATCACCCGCGACGCGACCATCGCCTGGGCCAACCGGACGATGCCGGGCGGCCTCGACGATGCCTGGGGCCTGCCGGTGGCGGCCGAAACCTATGACGGCTTCCTCAACGACATCAACGGCGGCCATGTCCGGGCCGAGCACGTCACCGCGGCGATCGATGCCGCCTCCGGCGGCCCGATCGAGGAAGGCAGCGTCGGCGGCGGGACCGGCATGATCTGCTTCCAGTTCAAGGGCGGCTCCGGCACCGCGTCCCGCCTCGTCGCGCACGCTGCGGAGCGCTACACCGTCGGCGTGTTCGTGCAGGCCAATTTCGGCCAGCGCCGCAACCTCACCATCCGCGGCCGGCGACTGGGCGAGACCTTGGCCGAGCCGGCGTTGCTCGAACGGACGCCGAAGCGCGACAAGGGCTCGGTTATCGGCGTGCTCGCCACCGATGC